>NZ_JBFAAF010000011.1:0-138794 GCF_040639595.1 Micromonospora sp. NPDC023814 | reverse complement strand
GGCAAACTCGTCGAACGACCCACCGCCGAACTCGACACGACCGACGCCGCAGCCGCCTGATCAAGATTTCTCATCCACAAGTCTTGACTATTGCTCACCACACCCAGCCCCAGGAACAATTGCAGATCTTTCGCAGTCCTAACTTGGCTCTTGGCGGTTTGGTGCCGACCCTGGCTCCTTTGGGCGCAGCCCCTCGGTTGATCGTTCCTCTTGTCCGGAGTGGAAGTCCACCAACCAGGGGACAGTTCGGTGATCAGTGTGGTGACGCCTGCCTAACGATCTCGTACACGGTTGTCTGGAGCCGCCAACGGCCGCGCGACGACCTGCCTCGACAGTTGGCTGCTGAAGGGCCAGCCGGACGGTGCGTGCCTGAGCGGTGGCTGAGGCGTGCGGTTGGGACTTGCTCAGAAAGTTGCGGCCGGCCCCGTGCCCGGAACCGCTGAGTCACGCCCCAGGGCGGGCAGTGAGCTGTTTCAACCTGACTGGTGCGGCTCTTCGATGATGGAACGACGATGGTCGCGGACGCGGGTGGCGGCTGTATTTGGAAGAGGCACGGCTGTCAATCGGGCGTGCCGAACTGCAGCCAGACGCGGACCCGCTCGGTGACCTCGTCCCTCCCTCCGAGGGCGTTGGCGACCTCGGCGGTGAACGCGGCTCGGCCCTGCGTGGAGGGCAGCCGGTCGGCCGACATGGCGGAGAAGACGCCGCCAACCATGTCATCAACGGTGAGCGGTGCGTCGTACTGCACCAACGACTCCGCGTATCGGTAGCCCGCGCGAACGAGAGCGTCCTGGTTGCGCCGGCGGCCAGCCTCATCGGTTTGGCAGGTCGCCGTGACGGGGTGCCCGAGCAGCCGTTCGAGGCATTCGCGCAGTGCCCCAGACCACTCGGCATCCTGCAACCACAGCAGCGCGCCGTTAGTGACCACGGCGACGCCGCCGCCGGGACGCAGCAGCGGCCGGGCGGCCCTGAACAGGGTGTCGCGGTCCATGAAATGGATAGCGACAGCGACGGTCAGCGCGCCGATCGCCCGTTCGCCGAGTAGCCGGCCCAGCGCGGGCAGGTCGCAGTCAGCACCGAGCAACCACGTAGCGTTGGCGCTTGCAGCGTCGAGGGCGGCCTGGCGGGCCATGGCCAGCATGTCCGGCTCCGGGTCCACGCCGATGACGGCCCCCACCCGGGCGGCGAGCGGGAGGCTCAACTGGCCGGTGCCGCAGCCGAGGTCGACCACCGTGTCTCCGGTGCCGAGGCCGAACGCTCCGACGAGGGCATCGAGCACCTCGGGCGGGTAACCGCGCCGGTGCCTCGCGTAGTACGTTGCCACCTCACCGCTGAAGCCCGTTCCCATTCCGACAGCCTGCCCCCAGCAGTCGGCGGGTAGCGAGTCATTCTGCTCAGGGCATGGCCACGTGTTGATGGGATACCCGAAGCCAGCGGCCTGCTGCTTGCGCGACGCCACGGCGAGGTCCTCCGTCTGGGCAGAGCTGTAGCCATGAGGCTGTTCTCAAGCCGAGTAGCGCTGCTCTTCGACAAGTTGCAGGACGAAGATCGCGGAGAGCAGGGCGGTGACGCGGCGTGGGCAGCAGTGCAGCTTGGCCAGGAGTTTCCAGGTCTTCGACGATCAACACGCCACCGGTCGAGCCAGCGCCCTTCCCGCCCGCACAGGTTGAAAACAGCTCAGTGGGTCAGGAGGCTGTGGCGGGCTTTTTGGTGGGGTCGGCCGAGGTGGCGCCGTGAGTGGGGCGGCGGGTCAGGACCTGGGGGCCGGAAGCCGTGATGGCGACCGTGTGTTCGGAGTGGGCGGTGCGGGAGCCGTCGGCGGAGCGGATCGTCCAGCCGTCGCTGTCGAACGTGATTCTGTCGGTGGAGCGGCAGAACCAGGGCTCGATGGCGATGGTGAGACCGGGGGCGAGTCTCATGCCGCGACGGGCGCGGCCGTTGTTGGAGACGTGCGGGGCCTCGTGCATGGTGCGGCCGATGCCATGGCCGCCGAACTCGGCGTTGACGCCGTAGCCGTAGGAGCGGGCGACCTCGCCGATCGCGGCGGAGATGTCGCCGAGGCGACCGCCGGGCTGGGCGGCGGTGATGCCGGCCTCCAGTGCGACCTCGGTGGCCTCGATCAGCTTCAGGTCGGCCGGGTCGGGGGTGCCGACGATGACGGAGAGCGCGGAGTCGGCGACCCAGCCGTCGATGCCGGCCGCCATGTCGATGCTGAGCAGGTCGCCGTCCCGCAGAACATAGTCGTGCGGCAGGCCGTGCAGCACCGCGTCGTTGACCGACAGGCACAGCACGTTGCGGAACGGGCCGCGGCCGAACGAAGGGGCGTAGTCCCAGTAGCAGGATTCGGCGCCGCGTTCCTTGATCCGGCGGCGGGCGTGGTGTTCGAGGTCCATCAGGTTGACGCCGACCGCGGCGACATCGCTCAGCTCGGCGAGCAACTCGCCGACGAACTGGCCGGTCACCGCCATCCGGCCGATCTCCTCGGCGGACTTGAGTTCGATCACGACAGCCTCCCCCTCCCGACGCGGTATTTTTATACCGGCATTTTTATACCACGTCGGTCGGGGGTGCTTCGGAGGGATATCCTGCTGGCATGGTTCGCCAACCACTCACCGCCGAACAGATCGCAGCGGGCCAGCGCCTCGGAGCCGCCCTCCGGGCCGCGCGTGCCGGCCGCAGCCTCGTCGAGGTGGCCCTGGCGGCCGGCATCTCCCCCGAGACGCTGCGCAAGATCGAGGCGGGCCGCCTTCCCGCGCCGGCGTTCGGCACCGTGGTCTGCCTCAGCCAGGCCCTCGACGTCCCCCTCAGCGCCCTGGCCGACGTCTGGCTGGCCGACATGCCCATCCGCCAGGCGTCCTAGAGGCCAGCCGCCCAGATACTCCAGTAGGGGATCCGTTTCAGAGGCCTCCTCACCCGCGCGGCGATCGTACGCATGTTCGATAGTGCGGCGAGGTGGGGTAGCGAATCAACGGGGTGGTCACTCGCAGCGGTCTTCGGCGCCTTTCACTGTCCGAGAGGGCGGTAGCGGAGGTGTACCACGCCGTTTCGGAATCGGCGCTCATCGAGGAGTTCGAGGTCGGCGCGCATGTCGGTCGGCAGCCCTGGCTTGCCCCCGCCGACGGCAATGGGCCAGATGAACAGCTGGCACTCGTCGACCAGCCCGGCCTTGAAAGCCTGCGCCGCGAGGTTGGCACCTCCTACGGTGAGATCGCTGCTGGCCGTCGCCTTCAGTTGGCGTATCGCGGCGGGGTCGAATTGGCGTTCGAGTCGGGTGTCGGCGGTTGACACCGCGGCGAGGGTCGTGGAGTAGACGACTTTGTTCGCCGCCTTCCAGGCGCTGGCGAAGTCTGCCATGAGCTCGGACTGGGCGGCCAGACCGGTATTGGTTTCCCAGACCGCCATCGATTCGTACAGGCGTCGTCCGTAGAGGAACGTGCCGATGGATCGCAGGAGGTTGGTGGTGAACGCGAATACCTCGTCGTCGGGTGGAAGCCAGGCGAAGACGCCTCGCTCGTCCTCGATGTAGCCGTCAAGCGATATGTTGGTCACGTAGATCAGCTTGGCCATGCTCCTACCTTTCGATGATCAGCTGCAAGGACCTGGAGATTCGTCAACGCGGCGTCCAGCTTTGTGAACGCCTGGCGCCAACCCTCCTCGCTGGGGTGTGTCAGGTGCTCGGGCAGCCACTGGCGGATCTCCAGTCGCGTCCGCCCGTCGGCTTCGTCGTGGAACTCGACCCGCAACCTCGTCTCGAACGGCTCGATGCCCTCCTGCAGCCGGCCACCGACGTGCATGACGCCTTCGAGCAGTTCGCCGTCAGCGATGTCTAGAAGGTCGACATGGATGTGCACGCGAAGGCCGGGGTCGGCTGCATTGACTTCCGTCCACCGTTGATAGCCGCCGGGGCGTACGTCGAACTCAATCTCGTCGCGTGGCAGGGAGTTGCCGGTCGGGCCCCACCACGCCGCCAGGTGGTCGGGGTCGGTGAAGGCTCGGTAGACGAGCTCCCGCGGCGCGTCGAACACGCGGGAAATGACGAGCTGCGGAGTTTCGGTGTTCATTCGAGCTCCCTGGGGTCGTCGGCCATCCGGTCCGTTGCCGGTCCGGCGGCCTGCACCGCGGCGAGGTGGGCATCGAGGCGGGTGAGGGACGAGTCCCAGAACCGCCGGTAGCGCTCGATCCAGTCGGCCGCCTCGCGCAGCGGGGCAGCCTCGAGGTGGCTCGCGCGCCACTTGCCCGACCGCGACCGCGAGATGAGCGCGGCGCGTTCGAGCACCTTCAGGTGCCGTGACACCGCCGGCATCGAGATGGACAGAGGAGCGGTGAGCTCGGTGACCGTGGCGTCGCGTGCGGCCAGCTCGGCGATGATCGCCCGCCGAGTCGGGTCGGCGAGCGCCGAGAACACCGCGCTGAGCTGATCGGTGCCAGCCATCGGAGGCCCCCTTCACTTAACCACTCTGTTAAGCGTATTCAGACACGAGTGATGTTGTCAACGGATGGGTCGCCGGGCCGGCGCGGTCCCGCCACCAACGCTGACGTGCTGCCGAACAACTGCGGCAAGGCGGTGTCCGCTTCTGCCGCAGGTCCAACCCGGCCGACGCGGCTGGTCGAAGTACCGCACCCGAATCGTCACCGAGGCGATCATCGGCGGGGTGACCGGCAGCCTGCGCGAGGCGGACGCGCTGCTGCTGGGCCGGTTCGACCGGGCGGGCCGGCTCCGCTACACCGGCCGCACGCACCCGCTCAACGCCGAGCGACGGCAGGAGTTCGGGACGATCCTGTCTCCGCCGCGGTCGCCGCCGCACCGCCGGGGCGCCGGGGCGCATCCGTGGCCGCAGCCGTTGCCGGCGTCCTGGTCGGGGCAACTGGATCGGCCGGAGCCGCTGCCGTACGTGCAGGTGGAGCCGACGGTGGTGGCGGAGATCGAGGCGGACGTGGCGTTCGAGCACCAGCGGTGGCGTCATCGGGTCAAGGCCGTCCGGGCTCGCCCGGACATGTCGGTGTACGACGTTCCGCTGCTGCTCGGCGAGGAGGAGGGCTACTTCGGCGAGCCGTAGAAGCGACACCGAGCACACCATCCGCATGCTCAAGTGGGCCCTCGAGATCGCCGTCTGACTGCTGCGGAACGCGAGAAGCCGCCGCTGACGTCGGACCGACGCCTGTTCACCGCCCGCCTGTACGACCAACGCGGCTACGCCATCACCATCCGCTCCGGCACACACGGCTACTACGAGGCCGAGACAGACGGCGACTTCCGCTGGGAATGGGAACCCGCGACGTACGTCAACATCACCTTTCCATGCGCGTCGACGACCTGGTCGACAAGGGAATCCCCCCCCATGGTGCAGGCGGTAGCCAGGGTCTGGCCGGTCGGGACGAGGACGCGGCCCTGATCCAGGGAGTCGACACACTGGACGGAACGGGGCGGCCCTCGGTCACGATGAGGGGCGTCTCTATTGTGGCAGTATGTCCATCGAGTTGGTGTCGCGCTTCACGGTTGACGACGGCGAGCTCAGCGCGCTGCACGCGCGCGCCTTCGGCGGCGGCGACCAGTTGACACCGTGGCGCGAGCGCCTGCAACGACACACTCTGAGCTGGGTGGGCGCGTTCGACGCCGGGCGTCTGGTGGGCTTCGTGCAGGTGTGTTGGGACGGGGGAGCCCGCGCGTTCCTCCTGGATACCGCAGTGGATCCGCCTTGGCAGCACCAGGGGATCGGCCGGCGGCTGGTCGAGGCCGCGGCGGCGGACGCCACGGCGGCCGGCTGCCACTGGCTGCACGTCGACTTCGAACCCCACCTGGAGAAGTTCTACCTGCAAGGATGCGGGTTCACGTCCACCCCGGCCGGTCTGCTGCGCCTCGGCGGCGAGTCGGGCGCCGGCTCCTGAGCGTGGCGCGGCCGGCGTCCGGGTGGCGCCAGGGACCGAGGAGATCATCGGCAATGAGGTGTCCGCCGTCGCGACTCGCCCACCCCGCCTGACGGGCCCGCGCCGTCGGCGGGTACGAACTCTGGCGCGACGGCGCTTCGCCGCCGACTCCGGTTTCCGGGCCTACGACGCGGCTGCGCCGCCGTCGGGGAAGTTCTCGGCCACTGCCACTTCCTCGATCCAGCCGAGGGCGGCGATCGCGGTGGGAAAGCCGCACGTGGTGATGGCGCCGAGGGCGACGGCGCGCACCTCGTCGAGCGTTGCTCCGTGCTCGATGGCTTTGCGAACGTTGGAGCGCACCGCCCCCTCGGCCTCGGCTCCGATCGCCATGGCAAGTCGGATCAGCCGGTCGGTCCGCTCGTCGAAGGGGCTGCGCTCACGTACGAGGCGAGCGAGCACCCCCTGCGCCTCGGCGACCTCGGGAAAGCGTTCGAGGAAATGCTTGTAGATGGTGGGCAGGTAGTCGACCACGTCTCCTCCGCCGGTGTCCGTGACTTCGTCAGTCCCCACCCTAGTTGTAACGCGGGGGTGACGTTCGTTCCTGCCCATCACCGAACCGGTGCCCCGGGCCGGCGGGCGGTCGCCTCGCGCACCGCCGCCGGCGAGGCGGGAGCGGCCGGGACGGTGCCGCGGCGCGCGCGGTAGACGACGTACGGGCGCCACAGGTAGGCCAGCGGTGCAGACCAGACGTGCACGAGCCGGGTGAACGGCCACAGCGCCAGGAACAGGAAGCCGCCGATGGCGTGCAGCTGGTAGACCAGCGGCGCGTCGACCATGAGGTCGCTGCGCGGCGCGAACCAGAAGACGCTGCGGAACCAGACAGCGATCGTCTCCCGGTAGTCGTACCCGCTCCCGAGCAGGTTGGTGGCGACCGTGGCGGTCATGCCGAGCGTGACCATGGCCGCCAGCGCGGCGTAGAGCACCTTGTCCATGACGGTGGTCTTACGCCGGATCCGCCCGTTGACGAAGCGACGGACCATGAGCAGGGCCAGTCCGGCAACGAGCATGAGGCCGGTGATGGTGCCGCCCCAGACGGCGGTCAGGTGGTAGACGTGCTCGGAGATGCCGACGGCCTCGGTGACGGAGGCCGGCACCAGCAGCCCCATGGCGTGCCCGCCGATGACGCCGAACGCGCCGAGGTGGAACAGCGGCGATCCCAGGCGCAGGATCCGGTTCTCCAGCAGCTGGCTGGTGTGGGTGGTCCACCCGAACTGGTCGTGTCGCCACCGCCACACGTGGCCGGCGACGAACACCGACAGGCAGAGGTAGGGCAGGACGATCCAGATGACGGTGTTCATCGCGGCGCCTCCGACGGGCGGCAGGTGGGGTAGGGGGCGAGGCCGACGCCGGTGAGCTCGTCGGGACCGAGGGCGTCCAGGCCGACCGACTCGACGGGCGGCCCGTCGAGGGCGAGCGCCGCGATGGCGTCCCGGTCGGCGTCGGTCAGCGCGGGCAGGGCGCTGGTGATCGCGTCGAGGAGCAGGAGGTAGGGCGTGCGGAGTTCGGCCAGCGCGGCGCGCAGCAGTTCGATACCGCGCCGGTGCTGGCGCAGCGGGGCTTCCCCCGCACCGGGGCCGACGGTCGCGGCGAACTCGAGCACGACCGGCAGCAGGTCGGGCAGCTCGCCGCCGGTCAGCCGCAGTCCGTGGGCGCGGTAGCGCTGCTGGAGGATGAGCAGCGCCATCCCCCGCTTGCGGGTGTCGCCGTGCAGGTAGTACGTCAGGTACAGGCCGGAGCGGCGGCGCAGGTCGAAGGTCTGCACGTAGTGCCGCTGCACGTCGATCGGCGCGGTGCCCAGCAGCCAGGTGAGGAACTCCTCGACCTGGCCGCGCAGCCGCGGGTGCTCGATCCGCGCGGCTGTGCCGCGCAGCTCGTCCCCGGCGCCGAGCAGGTCGGCGTCGGGGTAGCTGAGCAACAGGGATGTGAGCTGGAACAGCCGCATCCGGTCGGCCGCGGTCACCGGGACGGTGTCGATGGCGGAGGTGGTCATGACTGGCCCCGCAGCGGGTTGATGGACAGCCCGGCCCGCCCGTCGCGGCGACGGGTGACCAGCCCGCGCCGGCCGACGTGCACGTCGTCCTTGCCGTCGACGAGGTGGAAGCGCTCCACAGCCGCTGCGACCGTCGCCTCGCCCCCCATACCGGGTCCGCCCTCGCAGTCGAGTGAGCAGCCGGTCTGCGCGGCCTGCGCCTCGAGGGCGGCGGCGTCGGCGCGGTAGGCGGTCGGGATGACGTACCGCTCGTCGTACTTGGCGATCGCCAGCAGCCGGTACATCGACTCGACCTGGCCGGCGGTCATCCCGATGCGGTCCAACAGGTCCTCGGCGACGGTGCCGTCGAGGGTGCGGGCGCGCATGTACGAGCGCATGGCGGCCAGCTTCATCAGCACGCCGGCGGTGGCGTCGGCGTCGCCGGCGGTGAACAGCTCGGCCAGGTACTCCACCGGGATACGTAGGTCCCGGATGGTGTGGAACACCTCGTCGGCGTCCGTGTCGTCCCGGCCGGCCGCGCCGGCCGCGTCGAGCACCGGCGACAGCGGGGGCACATACCAGACCATCGGCAGCGTGCGGTACTCGGGGTGCAGCGGCAGCGCGATGCGGTACTCACTGATCAGCCGCCACACCGGCGACAGCTTCGCCGCCTCGATCCACTCGTCGGGCATGCCAGCGTCGCGGGCCGCCTGTTGCACCGCCGGGTCGTGCGGGTCCAGGAAGACGTCGCGCTGGGCATCGAGCAGGTCGCGCTCGTCCGGTACCGATGCGGCGGCGAGCACACCGTCCTCGTCGTAGAAGACGATGCCGAGGTAGCGCAGCCGCCCCACGCACGTCTCAGAGCAGATGGTGGGCTGCCCGGCCTCGATACGCGGAAAGCACAGCGTGCACTTCTCGGCCTTGCCGGTGGCGTGGTTGACGTACACCTTCTTGTACGGGCACGCCGACACGCACATCCGCCAGCCCCGGCACTTGTCCTGGTCGACCAGCACGATGCCGTCCTCTTCCCGCTTGTACATCGCGCCGGAAGGGCATGCCGACACGCACGCCGGGTTGAGGCAGTGCTCGCAGATGCGCGGCAGGTGGAAAATGAAGGTCTTCTCGAACTCGAACCTGACCTTCGCCGCGGCGTCGGCGGGCATACGCGCGATGTTCGGGTCGGCGTCGGCGCGCTCGTGGGCGCCGCCGAGGCTGTCCTCCCAGTTCGCGCCCCACTGCACCGACATGGGCTCGCCGGTCAGGGCGGAGTACGGCCGCTTGACCGGCGTGTCGGTGAGGCCGGCGGGCGCGCTGACGAGGATGTCCTTGTCGAAGGTCGCCGGCTCGTAGTAGTCGTCGAGCGACGGCAGGTCCGGGTTGGCGAAGATCCGCGTCAGCCGCTTGACCCGCCCGCCGGAGCGCAGGGTCAGCCGCCCCTTGCCGTCGAGCTTCCACCCGCCGTGCCAGCGGTCCTGGTCCTCGTAGTGCTTGGGGTATCCGATGCCCGGCTTGGTCTCGACGTTGTTGAACCACACGTACTCGGTGCCCTCACGGTTGGTCCAGGTCTGCTTGCATGTCACCGAGCAGGTGTGGCAGCCGATGCACTTGTCGAGGTTCATCACCATGGCGACCTGCGCACGAATCCGCATCAGTACTCCACCTCCTGGTTGCGACGGCGGATCACGGTGATCTCGTCGCGCTGGCTGCCGATCGGGCCGTAGTAGTTGAAGGCGTAGGTGAGCTGGGCGTGCCCACCGGCGAGGTGGGTGGGCTTGATCAGCAGCCGGGTCATCGAGTTGTGGTAGCCGCCGCGGCGGCCCTTCTTCTCGGCCTTCGGCACGTTCACGGTGCGCTCCGGCGAGTGGTACTGGAACACCGTTCCCTCGGGCATGCGGTGGCTGACCACCGCCCGGGCGACGACGATGCCGTTGCGGTTGTGCGCCTCCACCCACTCGTTGTCCCTGACACCGATCTTCGCGGCGTCCTCGACGCTCATCCAGATCACCGGCCCGCCCCGCGACAGCGCGAGCATCAGCTCGTTGTCGTGGTACATGGAGTGGATCGACCACTTGGCGTGCGGCGTCAGGAACCGCACCGTCACACCGCCGTCCACCAGTTCGCCGGGCCGGCCGAAGTGGCGCGCCATGTTCAGCGGCGGGCGGAAGGCCGGCAGTTGTTCACCGATCTCGGCGATCCAGTCGTGCTCGACGAAGAAGTGCTGCCGCCCGGTGAGGGTGTGCCACGGCTTCGACCGTTCGACGTTCAGGGTGAACGGCGAGTACCGGCGGCCGCCCTTCTCCGACCCCGACCACTCTGGGCTGGTGAAGACAGGCTGCGGCGCGTCCTGGGTGTCCGGGTACGAGATCCGGTCCTGCTCGTGGCCGGCGACCAGGTCGACGAAGGGCTGCCCGGTACGCTCCTCCAGGGCGGCGAAGCCGGCTGCGGCGACCCGTCCGTTGGTGGTGCCGGACAACGCGAGGATCGCCTCGCACATCCGGTCGGCGGTGGCCAACGACGGGCGCCCGGCGAAGGGGCCGTCCGCGACCACGCCGTTCTGGTGCCGCAGGTATTCGATCTCCGCGGTGACGTCGACCGTGATCGCCTTGGTGGTGGTGCCGAGGGTGTCCAGCAGCGGACCCACCGCGCGCATCTTGGCGCCGATCAGCGAGTAGTCGCGTTCGATCTCGACCAGCTTCGGCATCGTGACACCGGGTACGGGCTCGCAGTCGCCCGTCTTCCAGTCGCGTACCCGGCCACCGGGCGTGGCCAGTTCGTCCGGGGTGTCGTGCTGCAACGGCACCGCGAGGACGTCCCGGCGCACACCCAGGTGAACGCTGGCGAGTTCGCTGAACCGGTCGGCGAGGGCGAGGAAGGTGTCGTAGTCGGTGTGCGCGTCCGCCGGCGGCTCGACGGCCGGGCTGAACGCGTGCACGAACGGGTGCATGTCGGTGGTCGAGATGTCGTGCTTCTCGTACCAGGTGGCGGCCGGCAGGACCATGTCGGCGTGCAGGCCTGTGTTGGTCATCCGGAAGTCGATCGCCGTGAGCAGGTCCAGCTTCCCGGTCGGCGCCTCGTCGCGCCAGAGCACGTCGCGGGGCCGCTGGCCGGGGGCGCACTCCTCTGCGCTCGCGAGGGAGTCCACGCCGAGCAGGTGCCGCATGAAGTACTCGTTGCCCTTGCCCGAGGAGCCCAGCAGGTTGGCCCGCCACAGGGTCAGGCACCGGGGAAAGTTCATCGGGTCGTCGGGGTCCTCGGCCACCGCCCTGAGCCGGCCGGCCTTCAGTTCGTCCACCACGTACTGCTGGACCGTGCGGCCCGCGGCGGCCGCCTCGTCGGTGAGGTCCAGCGGGTTGCGGTTGAACGCCGGGTGGCCGGGGCTCCAGCCCATCCGCTGGGCGGCCGCGACCGTGTCCGCGAACGCCATCCCGGCGAACCGGCCGGTACCCAGCGGTGACGACAGCTCGTCGGCGGGCACCCGCTCGTAGCGCCACTGGTCGGTGTGCAGGTACCAGAACGGGGTGGAGGCCTGGTGGCGCATCGGGCGCTGCCAGTCGAAGGCGAACGACATGTGCTGCTGGCCGGTCAGCGGCCTGGCCTTCTCCTGGCCGACGTAGTGCGCCCAGCCGCCACCGTTGACGCCCTGGCAGCCGGTCAGCGTGACGAGCGCGATGAAGGCCCGGTACGTCATGTCGGAGTGGAACCACTGGTTCGCGCCGGCGCCGAGGACGATCATCGAACGGCCCCGGCTGCGTTCGGCGTTGCGGGCGAACTCGCGGGCGATCCGGGCGGCGAGCGCCGCCGGCACGCCGGTGATCTGCTCCTGCCAGGCCGGGGTGTTCGGGGAGTCCACGTCGTCGTACCCGGTCGGCCAGTCACCCGGCAGGTCGCCGCGGCGCACCCCGTACTGGGCCATCAGCAGGTCGAACACGGTGGTGACGAGGTGGTCGCCCACGCGCGTGACCGGCACGCCGCGGCGCATCGTGGTGCCGCCTTCGGTGTCGCCGACGTCGAAGCGGGGCAGGTCGACCTCCACGGCGTCGTCGGTACAACCGAGCAGGCCGAGGGCGGGCACGACATCGCCGAGGTCCAGGTTCCACCGGCCGGCGTCGTCGGCGCCGTAGCGGAAGCCGAGCGAGCCGTTGGGCACAACCGGTTCGCCCGTACGTTCGTCGACCAGCACCGTCTTGTGCTCGCCACCGTCGTCGCCGAGGTCGGCCGCGGTGAGGAACCGGTCGGGCGTCCACCCGCTGCCCGCGTGCTGCCGGAGCGTGACCAGGAACGGCAGGTCGGTGTACCTGCTCACGTAGTCGGTGAAGTACGGCACCTGCCGGTCGCGGAAGAACTCGGTGAGGATGACGTGGCTCATCGCCATGGCGAGAGCACCGTCGGTGCCGGGGTGCGGGGCGAGCCAGTCGTCGGCGAACTTGACGTTGTCGGCGTAGTCCGGGCTGACCGCGACCACCTTCGTCCCCTTGTAGCGGGCCTCGGCCAGGAAGTGCGCGTCCGGCGTGCGGGTCACCGGGATGTTGGAGCCCCACATCATCAGGTACGTGGCGTTCCACCAGTCGCCCGCCTCGGGCACGTCGGTCTGGTCACCCCAGATCTGGGGCGAGGCGACCGGCAGGTCGGCGTACCAGTCGTAGAAGCTGAGCAGCGTGCCGCCGAGCAGCGCGTGGTAGCGGGTGCCGGCGGCGAACGACGCCATCGACATCGCCGGAATCGGCGAGAAGCCCACGACCCGGTCCGGCCCGTACGTCTTGGTGGTGTAGACGTGCGCGGCGGCCGTCATGGTGATCGCCTCGTCCCAGGTGGCACGGACGAAGCCGCCGCGCCCGCGCTGGCTTTTGTAGGCCCGTGCCTTCAGCGGATTCTCCACGATCTCGGCCCAGGCCGACACGGGGTCGCCGAGGCGCTGGTGCGCCTCCCGGAACATCTCGGCAAGGACCCCGCGCACATACGGGTGGCGTACCCGCGACGGGGAGTACTCGTACCAGGAGAAGGATGCGCCCCGGGGGCAGCCGCGCGGCTCGTAGTCCGGGGAGTCCGCACCCGTCGTCGGGTAGTCGGTGGCCTGGTGCTCCCAGGTGATCAGTCCGTCCTTGACGAAGACGTTCCAGGAGCACGAGCCGGTGCAGTTGACGCCGTGGGTGGAGCGGACGACGCGGTCGTAGCGCCAGCGGTCGCGGTAGAACGACTCCCAGCCGTTCTCCTCGACCTGGTGCAGGGTCCGACCGTGGTCGCCGGTCGTTGCCCCGGTCAGGAAGCGGCGAGCGGCCAGCAGCGGCGCCACGCCCGGAACCTGGTCCGTCGCGGGAGGCTGGGCGGCGTCCGGCGAGCGGTGTGGTGACACGGCGGTCACTCCTTCGGCGTCGAGTGAGGCGACGGCCTGTGGCGCGTCGGTGCCGCGCTGCCGCGCCGCACCACCACAGCCTCCAGTGCGACAACCTCCGGAGCGGGAGGCTGCGGTCCTGAGCCGGAAGGACCAAAGTCCTGATCCAGCGGGAACGGCGGTGGCAACGTCCGGTGGCTGCCCTTCTGCGCGATCCCATGCCGTCCGGGCACTTCGTGAAAGCAGTCCGGAGCTCATCGGCCGGTGATCCGGCGCCGGATCGCGAACCGTACGGAGCGGGTCACGCCGGCACGCGGCACGCAGGTCGTCCAGCACGTGTTCCTGCACGAGAAACAGTCACGCGTGGAAGGGTGACGGCGGCCGAATTGCCGCGAGGCCGTGGTCACGGCACGGTGAATCGGAAGGGCTGCCGCGCAGCGGCGCGGTTCGTCGGCCTACCGTGCCGTCCGACACCGTCGTGCCGCCGGCAGCGGCAGGTCGGGTCAGCGGTGGTGCCGCCTGCCGGCCGGTCAGCAGGGGCGCAGCCGCCGGCGGCAAGGGGCGGGGCCCGCCAGCACGGCCGGGTGGAGCTGGTGCTCGTCAGGACGCCGTCCGGGCTCCCGAGCGGCGCCGGCCGGCGGTGTCGGCCGTGGGCACGACCAGGCGCACCACGCAGGCGTCCGGCGCGCCGAACGGCTCGAGGACGGCGCTGGCGGACGGGGCCCCGGACTGCTCCAGGGCACCCTGGACCACGCCGACGTGGAGGTTGCAGATCGCGTCCGGGTTGCGGTTGACCAGCTCCAGGAAGGGACAGGTGTGCAGGTGGATCTCGGTCCGCCCGTCGCCGGTGTGGTGCAGGCGAGGGCTGAAGCCGAGGCCGCGCAGCACGGCGAGGAGAACGTCGGTCGGGTCGTCACCGGGCGGGGTGACGGCGGCCAGTTGCCGGCCCCAGTCCTGCCCGGCCCGGGCGGCTTCGGCCCGCACGTCACCCCGGTTACGCCGAGACAGATGGTCGAGCAGAGCGACGGCCAGGGCCCGGTACGGCGCGGGCGCAGGCGCCTCGGCTGCGACGGTCCGGTAACGCCAGGCCGGCCTGCCCGGCTGACCGCCGCTGGCCCGGGCCTTGACCAGCAGGCCCGCGTCGACCAGCCGGTCGAGGTGGGCCCGGGCGGTCGACGGGTGCAGCCCGGCCCGCTCTCCCACCTCCGCGATGGTCATGCCGCCCCCGGACGCCTTGATGATCTCCAGGATCGAGGCCCGGCTCGCGGTGCCGAGCGCCCGGTACCGGCCCGTGTCGATCACTTCCCCGATCGGCCCTGTCCTCGTGCTTTCCACGCTGGACAACGTTACAACGTCGCCCGCCGTAAAAACCCGCTAGTCGGGTTCTCCCGCTCACATTCCCGACAGCGACCGGGACCCTGGTCCCGGCGGGACGGGTTTGGCGAGGCCGACACAGATGGATCCGCAGGGAGGGACGACAACTGGTCAATTCTCCGCCGGCCAGGGAAACGAGCCGGGCCGGTAGCCGCAGGACGGGTCCTGTCCCCACAGGTCCCCGGTGACGGCGTACGCCCGGGCCCGAGATCCCCCGCACACCGCGCGGAACTCGCAGGCACCGCAGCGTCCCCGCAGCCGCCCCGGATCCCGCAGGCCGGTGAACAGTTCGGAGTTGCGGTAGATGTCTACCAGCGACAGCCGCCGAACGTTGCCCGCGGGCAGCGGCAGGAACCCGCTCGGGTGGACGTCCCCGCGGTGCGAGACGAAGACGAAGCCATTGCCCGCGCTGACCCGTAGTGGCGCCCGTCGCACCCGATCGGCCCGACCGGTCAGGCCGTGCTCGTCCAGGCGCGCGCGCAGTTCCCGGTACAGTGGCCCCAACCCGAGCGCCGTCACCGGGTCCTCCCCGCGGCCCGCCAGCGCGTCGCGTTGCAGGCAGACCCGGCGGAAGTGGTGCGCCTCGGTGGTCTTCACCGGCACGGTTTCCCCGAGGTCGTAGAGCACGTGCAGCACGTCCTCGGTCTCCGCCGCGTCCAGGCTCGCCAGCGCCCGTCCACGACCGGTCGGCACGAGGAAGAAGACGCTCCACAGCGAGACGCCCCGATCGTGCACCAAGGCCGCGATGGCCGGCAGGTCGCGCACCGTGTCCCGGGTGACCGTCGTGTTGATCTGGACCTTGAGTCCCAGGTCACGCGCGTCCTGCCAGGCCCGGCCGGTGAGCTCCCAGACTCCCGGCACGCCCCGGAACCCGTCGTGTCCGGCGGCGGTGGCCGCGTCCAGGCTCAGCGAGATGGCCCGGGCGCCGGCGTTCCGGATGCCGGCCAGGGCGTCCCGGGTGAGCGTCGGGGTGCCCGACGGCGACACCGACACCGCCAGGCCCAGCTCGTCTCCCCGGCGGACCAGCGTCGCCAGGTCCGGCCGCTGGAACGGGTCCCCACCGGTGATCACGAACAGCGGCGCGGGGCGGCCGAAGGAGGCGACCTGGGCCATGAGCGTCGTCGCCTCGTCGGTGTCGAGCTCGGCCGGGTCCCGCAGCGGCACTGCAGACGCGCGGCAGTGCCGGCAGGCCAGCGGGCAGGCCCGGGTGGCCTCCCAGATGACGATGAACGGGCGCTCCCGTACGTCATGTCGTGGTGTCCGCACCGACGCTCCCGCCCGGTGCGGCCCGCCGCCTGATCCCGCTGTGGTAACCCGTGTCACGGCGTGGACGGTGCCCGGCGGAAACGGCGCACACCAGGGACCGGAGACCCCTCGCCGGTGGGCTGCTCGACCCGGGAATGCCACGGTCGCCTGGGCCGTGGCGGCACGGCCGAGGACGCTCGATCCCATCCGCCGAATCGCCCGATTCTCATCCGTGGCCGCCGCGTACCCCGGTCGTCCCGACCACGGGCGCAACTGCCCGGTGATCTCGGGACCTTCGGCCCGGTCCAGTGAGATATCGGGTCGGCAGGATTGCCGGGCGTCCCTCCGGTTGGCGTGCCGTGACCGGTCCGACCGTGGACGCCACAGCGACCGATCGGAGGCATGAGGCGTATGTCGCGAGCGACCGAGGAGGCGGAGCGGGCACTGGTGGCCGTGGGGGGCCGCACGCCCACCCGGACCGGCTGGGACGGACCACCTCGGCACCGGGGCCGGACCCGGACGGGCCGATGACCACCGTACGGGTCCGGTACTTCGGCGGCACCCGGGCCGCCGCCGGGGTGCCCGAGGAGGACCAGCAGGCCGGCACGCTGGCGGAACTGCTCGACCGGATCGGCGACCGGCACGGACCGGAGCTGCGGACCGCCCTGCGGGCGTGCAGCTTCCTGGTCGACGGCACCCAGTGGCGCGACGAACACCGGCTCCTACCTCCGGCCGTCACGGTCGACGTGCTACCGCCGTTCGCCGGCGGCTGAACCACGAAGGAGACATCATGGCCGACCCACGGCTGGACGACTGGCTCACCGGCGCCGCGGCGGCGCTCGACCTGCCGACGCCGTCGAGCGACGACACCCGCGCACTGCTCGACCTGGTGCGGACGGTGGCGCACGGTGTTTGCCGTCCGGCAGGCCCGCTCGCGGCGTATCTCGTCGGGGTGGCCGTCGGGCGGCGTGCCGACCTCGACGTGGCACGTGTCGCCCTGACCGCCCTCGTACCTGAGGAGGCCACGTGACCATCGTTGCGGGGCATCCGCACACCTCCCGGCCGACCGACCGGGCGGCGGCGCGCCCGCTGGCGCACGCGCTCCCGACACCGAGCGCCGCGGAGTGGGGACTTCCGGCCCTGACTCGTCCCGTTCGGCTGCAACAGGCTCAGAACCAGGAAGCGGATCGTGATGATCCTCTTCGGCTCGGGGCACCCCTCGACAATCTCGGAGAATGCGATGACCATGACCGGTGAAAGACACCCGGCGGCGGGCAACCGGACGCAGCCGGCCAAAACCAGCGGCGCGCCCCTTCAACTCGCCGTCGCCACCCTCGGATTTCTGGTCAACTTCTGGGCGTGGGCGCTGCTCGGACCGCTGGGCCCGGGAATCAAGGAGCGGCTCGGCTTGAGCTTCGCCGCCCAGTCGCTGCTCGTCGCCGTGCCGGTGGTCGTCGGTTCGCTCGGCCGCATCCCGGTCGGGGCACTCACCGACCGGTACGGCGCGCGCCTGGTGTTTCCCCTGGTCACCGTGGCGACGATCGTTCCGGTGCTGACGCTCACCGTGGTCGACTCCTACGCAGCGCTGATCCTGACCGGCTTCTTCCTCGGCATCGGCGGCACCGCGTTCGCCGTCGGCGTCCCGCACGTCTCCGGCTGGTACCCGCCGGCGCGGCGGGGCTTCGCCATCGGGCTGTTCGGCGTGGGCATGGGTGGCACGGCGATTGCGAACTTCACCACCGTCCGGCTGGCCGACGCCTACGGCGACCAGGCTCCGTTCCTGCTCGTCGCCGCGATCCTCGCCGGGTACGCGGTGCTGGCGTTCCTGCTGCTGCGCGACGCCCCCGGCCGCACGCGGCCCACCGGCTCCCCCTGGCGGCGACTGGCCGACGTCGGGCGGCTCACCGTGACGTGGCAGCTGTGTTTCCTGTACGCGGTCGGCTTCGGCGGCTTCGTCGCCTTCAGCGTCTACCTACCCGCCTACCTGGGCACCACGTACGAACTGAGCGCCGCCGACGGGGCGCTGCGCACCGCCGGCTTCGTGGTGCTGGCCGTGGCCGCCCGCCCCCTCGGCGGCTGGCTGTCCGACCGGCTGCACCCCGTGCCGGTGCTGGTGTGGTGCTTCGCCCTGGTGGCCGCCCTGGCCGTCGTCCAGGCCTTCGAGCCGTCGCTGATGCCGGTGGCCACGGTGGCCCTCCTCGGCATGGCGATCCTGCTCGGCGCCGCCAGCGGAGCCGTCTTCGCGCTGGTCGGCAAGGTCGCCCCGCCCGAGCAGGTCGGCGCGGTCACCGGGCTGGTCGGCGCGGCGGGCGGCCTCGGTGGATTCGTGCCGCCCCTCGTCATGGGCTGGGTGTTCGGCGCGCAGGGCTCGTACTCGATCGGGCTGATGCTGCTGTCGGACGTGGCACTGGCCGCAGCGGTGTTCACCGCGGTGCGGATGGGCGGCCTCGCCCGCAGGTCCAATCGGCAACCGGTGACCGCGTGAGATCCCGCGGTCGAGCGGCTGCCGTGGCGGCGGGCTCGCCCCGCCGCCACGGCAGTCCTAGAAGCTACTGACCAGCTTGACGAACGCGTCGTCGATCTTCGCTGGGTCGCGGGCGTCGAACGCCTTGCCCGCGGACGCCTTGGCGATCCGGTCCAGCGTCGCGAAATCGGACTGCTCATCGAAGGCGATGCAGAAAATCTTGATCGGTCGTTCCGGATCCAACGCGACGTCTCGGAGCAGCCGGGCGAGATTGTTGTCCTTGTTGTACTCGTTCTTGCCGTCCGTCAGTACGACCACCGCGTTGATCCGGGACTGGTCATAGTGATCGAGCATGTGACGGTGTGCCGCCCGCACGGTGGCGTACAGAGCGGTGCCGCCCTCGACGTGGAGATTGTTGATCTCACTGGTGAGCGACCTCTGGTCGAACGCCGACAGCCGGACCTCCTCGCTGTACGGCGACTTCGGCCGCTGTTCCGTCTCGGACGAGAACGACCAGAGCGCGACCTGGTCCTCGGAGTTCAAGAGGCCGAAGCCCTTGGCGGCGGCCCTGGTCGCCACCTGGAACCTGGTCCGGTCACCGATCTTTGCGTTCATCGAACCGGACGTGTCGACGGCCACGAGGATGTTCGCCTTCTTGCGCAGCGTGCCCCAGCCGGTGAGGATCGCCTTGACCACGGTGGGATCCGGCGGGTCGAAATAGGTGAGGTCCTGGGCCCCGCGCCCGCCGACGGAGGCGATCAGCGGACG
Source organism: Micromonospora sp. NPDC023814 (assembly GCF_040639595.1). NCBI lineage: Bacteria > Bacillati > Actinomycetota > Actinomycetes > Micromonosporales > Micromonosporaceae > Micromonospora > Micromonospora sp. NPDC023814. Next base: position 119,720 of record NZ_JBFAAF010000011.1, on the reverse strand, counting down.
GGACGCGTTCTGCTTGTGGTCGCGGAACCCGAGCCGGCTGAAGCTCTGCTGCTGCGGCGGCTCCTGGAGGAACGCCAGGAAGTCGGCAGCGGCGTCACGCTGCTCCGGGCTGGCCGAGGGGAGCAGCACGTACGGGTGGTCGAGGTTGAACGTGCCCTCCTTCGGATACAGCGCGACCAGCGGGACCCTCGGCTTCTCGCCCCGGGTCGGGCTCAGCTCCCCCTCGTTGTACTGGTAGACCAACTCCTCCTGCGTCACCACCGCGCTCATGTCCGTCGGAGCCGCCGTGCCGGACAGGTCCGCCTCGGCGCGGTCCTTCAGCAGATCCACGATGTCGTCGCTGTAGTGGGACACGTTGGCCTCGATGCGGCGGACGTACTGGGTCACCGCCGGATTCGCGAGGTCGCTCTCGGTGAGGTCACTGGCCCGGTTGATGGCCGCGTAGTAACTCGCGATCGTGGCCGCCAGCCCAGAGGTGGACAGGTTCGGGTTGACCTTGCCGAACGTGAACCGCCCCCACTCGGGGCGACCGAAGGTGGCCCAGCCCGAGCGCCCGGACGAGCCCAGGATCTCACCCCAGCCGAGGGGACCCTGCTGTTGGAGCAACTTTCCCTTCGGCTGCGGCATGGCGATGACCAGCGGACTGTTCGCGATCGACGGGTACCGGCCGGGGGTCTGCGCCGGACGCCCGGCGGCCTCGTCCCGCAACTTCAACTGCCCGGTCCACAGGGTCGACGTCGGCAACCACACCTGCGGCCGTGGCAGGTTGGGCTGCTTGACTGACCATTCGCCGGCCAGCGCGTCCGTCGCCGCACCCGAGGCGAGGCCATGCACGGTTACCACGGCGCACCGGCCACCGAACCGCCGATCGCTCTTGTTGTAGCGCTCTGCCAACTCGCCGAGCAGCACGTCCTTCTCGATCGACGAGCTGACCGCCAGCGGCGTGCACCCGACGTCCGCCGCCGGCCGGACGATCAGGTAGGCCGCCGCGATGATCGCGAATCCGGCCACGATGGCTACGGTGTACGGCAGCCACGGCCGGGCAGTCGGTCGACCTGAAACCATTTGGTCCCTCCAGGGTGTCGGCTGACGGCGTCGACATCAGCCACCAGCCCGGCCGCGCCGCGGTGCGGTGCGGACCGGATCGTGTTCGTGGGTCAGGGCAGGGTCGTGGCCTGGTCGGCTGTCGACGCCTCCCCGGGATTCGGCTCGGTGCTTGGGGTCAGTGCGGCGGCGGGCAACAGGCCGGACGACGTACGCCACGACGAAGAGCCGCACAGGAGGGAGTGACCCGTCGCGGCGGCGATCTCCTTCGCGAACTGGGACCTGATCCAGGGGCTCTGGTGCGGGTCGACATCGATCATCTTGAGCCCAGCCATTATGACTCCACGAAACCCCTTGACGAGCCGCGCCGATGCGACGGACGACAGAGGTATGGTGCCACGGCCCCGCCAGCACGAAAGCCAGTCGCCTTTCGGCGTGTCGTGTCGTCTCGCGGTTCGACTGGACGGCGATGCCCGTCTCCTGGCGAAGGCCGCCAGCGACACCACGCCGGACCGGATGCAGCGGCCGCTCAACCGGTCGGCACGGGATGCGACGCCGTCCGTGACGACCTGTTGTCAGGAGGGCGTCACCTCGAAGATGCCCCGGGCACCGCGTTCCGCGTCGACCATGGCGTGGCTGACGAACGGGTAGTGTCCGGGCTCGGGGAAGACCATCTCGACGAAGCCGCCGGCGGCCGGAGTCAGCGAAAGCACCTGAGCCCCGCCAGGGTCGGCCGGCCGGCTCTCCCACCGCCCCTCACGGTAGACGGTGTCGAACTGGGCGCCGACGACGTGGAAGGAGCTGTCCCGGTTGGGGCCGGCGTCGAGCAGCCAGACGCGGACGCGCTCGCCGGCCCGCGCGGGTAGCGGCCGGTGGGCGTACTGGGCGACGTAGCCGTTGAAGACGACGGCATCGGGCCGCTCCGCCTGCATCTTCGCCAGGTCGCCGGGCTCGCCGTCGCCGCCGAGGTACAGCTCGGACTGGACGAGGACGTATTCCCGGTCGACCTTGGGCAGGTCGGGCGGGTCGATGATGACCGCGCCGTACATGCCGTTGCCGATGTGGTGCAGCATCGGCATGGTCGAGCAGTGGTACATCCAGATGCCGGCCCGGGTGGCGGTGAACCGGTAGGTCAACCGCTGCCCGGGGTCGATCGGGCGCATCACCTCGTCAGGGGCGACCGCACCGGCGTGGAAGTCGATCCCGTGGTCGACCGTGCCGTCGTTGATCAGGGTGATCTCGAAGGTGTCGCCGACCCTGCCGCGCAGCACCGGCCCGGGGACCATCCCGTCGAACGTCCAAAGCTTCTGCCGTACGCCCGGGGCGACCTCGCGCTCCACCTCGCGCACCCGCAGTTCCCGCTTGTGCAGGCGGCCGGGCGGGGTGGCCGGCGTGGCGGCGTCCCGGGCGGTGAAGGTCGCCGCGGGGGCAGCCATGGCGTCGACGCGCGGCACCTCCGCGCCGGGCGTGGTGTGCCCGCTCTCGTGCCCGGTGCCGGCCGGCGCGTCGGTGGTCGTGATCGTCAGCGTCATGCCGGCCTGGCGGTGCCCGGGCAGGGAGCACCAACCCGCCACCGGTCCGCCGATCACGCCGGCGTCTAGGCGCACGGCCGCCCCACGGCCGATGGCGGAGGTCCGTTGGCCGGTGGCCAGGACGAGGTCGTGGCGGCGGTCGTCACGGTTGGTCACCTCGATGACCAGGCGGTCGCCGCTCGGCACGGTGATCCGGTCCGGTTGGAACCGCATCCCCTGCGCGACCACGGAGACGGTGGTGGTGCGCCCGGAGGCCGGCACGGATCCGTTCGCGGTCGTGCCGGCACCGGACGGCGCGGTGGAGAGCCGCTGGCCGGCGACGCCGACCAGGACGGCGATCAACACGAGGGTGAGGCCTACGGCGACGCCACCGAGGGGGCGGATCGGCGTGGTGGGGTGGGGCCCGGACACGGTTACCTCCGTGCGGCGAGTAGGACCCGCACGGCCGGCACGAGGAACTGCACCAGCGCGGCGAGGATCAACAGTGAGGTGGTGATGCGAACGAACGGGGGAGTCGGCAGGGCGAACACCACCAGGGCCGCGTTCGCCATCGCCACCCGTTGCGGCCAGTTGCGGTCGAGGATGGCGATGCGGCGCCGCGCCGGCCCCGGTCCGCCACCGAGGACCACCGGCAGCAGGTAGCTCAACGACCCGATGAGGACCTGCGCGACGAAGCCGGCCAGCAACGGGACGAGCACGATCCCGAAGCGGCCCGCCGCCGCCTCCGGCCCGGTGCTGGCGAGCAGGGTCGCGGTGTCGACGGCGAGCGCGACGAGCAGCCAGCCGGCGGCCGCCGCGATCGACCAGGTGGCGAAGGAGGCGGGCGGCCGGGCGCGGGCGGCGGTGATGGCGGGGCGCAGCGCGGTCAGCGCGCCGAGGACGAAGAGCACCAGGCCGACCCCGATGACCGTACGCCACCAGGCGAGCAGTCCGACGCCGAGCAGGACGAGTCCGGTGGTCAGCAGGGGCAGGGCGAGCGTGGCGGCGTGGGCGGCGCCGGCGGCCATCCGGGCGCGCAGCACCGTCGGCCAGAGCGTCAGCAGCGTGCCGAGGACGGTGAGGGTGACCCAGCCGAGCAGGTTGACGTGGGCGTGGAAGAGCATCAGCCGGGGACGAGTGGCGTCGTCCACGACCAGCATCCAGGCTCCGACCGGGATGCCGACGCCGATGGCGAGGGTCGCCGCGAGGTAGTAGTGGACGGTGACCGTGAACCGGCCGGGCAGTGCGGCGCGCAGGCGGCCGGCCAGCCAGTGGGCGTGGGCGGCGACCGCGGTGAAGACGAGGGCCGCGCCGGCGACTCCGGCCCACGGCCGGCCAACCAGGGCGCCGAACAACACCGCCACCACGCCGACGTTGAGTACGGCGAGACGGGCCGTCTCCCCGCGGCGGTTCGGCGGTGCCGGGGCGCGCAGCACGGCGACGGTGAAGTGGGCGCTCCACACCACGATCGCGTTGGTCACCGCCCCGAGCAGGAGAAGGTGGATCGCCAGCCAACGCCAGGAGGGCAGGAACGGGTGGCTGAACGCGAGGACGACCAGCCCGGCCAGGTACGCCATCGGTAGCGCGGTCACCCGCCGGTGCCAGCCGGCCCGACCGGTCCCCGTCGACGGGGGCGTGGCCGCCCGATCCGTCACGGCCATCATTTCACCGCCATCGGAACGGGTCGGGTCGGCGACGCGCCCCGGTTTCGGGGCGGTCGCAGCGAGGACACCACCGCGAGGCCGACGAAGGCGAGGACCGCGAGGACGTTGGCCACGCCGGCCGCACGCCACACCGGCTGCACCCGCAGGGCGTCACCGATGACGACCCGCACCAGGAGGGAGGCGTGCAGCAGCGCCAACGGCACGTACAGCAGGCGCTGGTACGGCAGGGGCCGGCGCAGCACGGCCGGCAGGATCACCGGGGCGTGCACGAAGATCATCGACATGGTGAACCCCAGGAAGACGGCGTGCAGGGTGGCGTCGTAGCGGGGGCCGTCAGCGCTGGCGCCTGCCCCGGCCCAGAGCAGGCCGGCCAGTCCCAGCCAGGCGTAGCCGGCGAGCAGGCCCAGCGCCACGTACCGGGGCAGACCCCGGCTCCGGACGGTGCGGCGGGCGACGTCGAAGGCGGCGAGCCAGGCCACCACGGCGAGCAGTCCGGCGCCGAACAGGTGCGGGCCGATGCCGGGCCAGACGGCGGTGGCGGTCACGCCGGCCATCAGTGCCGACAGCGCGCCGAGGAACCACCGACCGGCGCGTGGGGGCAGCGCCACCCGCGCCAGTTCGAAGCGTTCCCCCGCGATCGTGGCCACCACGAACGTGGCCAGCCACGACACGATCTCGGCCACGGTGAGTCCGGCGAGCCAGAGCAGCGTGGCGGCGTACCAGGCCAGCGCGCCGGCAGTCTGGGCGAGCAGCGCGACGCCCGGCTGACGCCGCCAGATCTGCCGGTAGACGCCGAGCAGGAGGACCGAGGCGACCATCAGCAACAGGCGGGCGATGAGGCTCGGCCCGGTGAGCACCAGCAGCAGGGCGCCGCCGCCGGAGCAGGCCGGCGCGAGCAGGGCCCAGCGGTCGCCCAGTGCCACCGCCCGCTCCAGGGCGATCAGGGTCCCGACGAAGCCGAGGACCATCAGCGGCCCGTGCACCTCCGCCGACTGTCCTGGGGGCGCGGGTACCCGGGTGTCGAGCAGCAGCAGGGCCGCGTACAGACCGGTGAGCAGGGCGACCCCGCCAGCGGCGAGGGCTGGCAGCCGCCAGGCGACGGGTATCGGCCGGGGCGTGGTCATGACCGGTCCAAGCCGGACGTCGCCAATGGCAGGAAGAGCCGCACCAGGTTGCGGATCGCCGCTCGGCTCCGGGTGCGGAGGGCCCGATGGCGGGGAGTGTCCATCGTCTCCCCAACCGGCCCTTCTCCACGGGTTTTCACGATGGTTAACGTTACAACGTCAAACGGCATCAAAACCCGGGAGGGCGCCATGTCACAGTCGGAAACGACCGCGGACCGCCAGGCAGCCGAGGCGGTCGTACAACACCACGCCGCACTCGCCACCACCCTCGACACGCTGACCAACCACCTGGTGGAGGCAGCCGACCGCGGCGACGACGCGGAGGCGATGCGCGCTCGCGACGAACTCGTCCGGTGGCTGCACGCCGAGCTGCTGCCGCACGCGCACGCCGAGGAGGCCGCCCTGTATCCCGCCGCGGCGGCACTCGCCGAGGGGAAGCTGCTCGTCGACGGCATGCTCGGTGAGCACAAGGCGATCGTCGGGCTCGTCTCCGAGCTGGCCGGCCTCACCCGCGCGGTGCCCGCGGCAGCGGCCGCTCGCGCCCTCGCCGCGCTGTTCGCGGTGCACCTCGACAAGGAGAACCACCTGGTCGTACCGCTAGTGGTCGGAGCCGCGGACGTCTCGCTCGCGGGGTTGCTCGCCGGCATGCACGACCTGCTGGGCGAGGCGACGCCGGCCGCCGGGGGCGGGTGCGGCGGTGGCTCCTGTGGTTGTGGCGGGGACGCCCCGGCCGGCGCAGGCCTGGCGCCGGTGCTGAGCATCGACCCCCGGCTGGACGTCCGGGACCTGCCGCACGGGCAGCGGCACGCCACCGTGCTCGCCGCCCTGGACCGGCTGGGGGCGGGTGATGCGCTGGTCCTGGTCGCGCCGCACGCGCCCCGGCCGCTGCTCGCCGAGATCGACCAGCGCTACGGCGGCGCGGTGACGACGGAGTGGTTGCAGGACGGCCCGCAGGTGTGGCAGATCCGGCTGAGCCGGACCTTCGCACCCCGCTGACCGGCACGACGACGGATTGCGGGACGCCGGGCGGTGTGACCACCGTCCCGGCACCGGCGGGTCTTTCGGCCTGGCTGGCCATGCCGCACCGGGTGGACGATCGAACCGCGCCTGGAGAAGCTAGGGAGAAGAACATGTGCAACTACTGCGGCTGCCGCGACTTCCCGCTGATCGGCCGGCTGTCGGCCGAGCACGACGAGATCGCCAACGCGGCCGGCGAGCTCCGCCGGGCCATCCTCGCCGAGACCGACGACCGGCTGGCCGCCCTGGACTCGCTGCTCTCCCTGCTGCTGCCGCACACCGCGACCGAGGAGACCGGCCTCTTCGTCGAACTGCGCGAAGAGGGCAGCCTGGCCGAGGCCGTCGACAAGCTCTGCGCCGAACACGACGACATCCACGGCGTGCTCGGTGCGGTGGACCGGACGGCCCCGGACTGGCCCGCCGTGCTCGCCGCCCTGGACCGGCTGCACCGGCACATCGACAACGAGGAGCACGGGCTATTCCCGGCCGCCGTGATCGCCCTGCCCATCCCGGCGTGGGACCGGATCACCGGCATGGCGGAGCCCGATCCGGCGACGCGGTAGTTACGGGCACGCCGCGAGCATCGATTGAAACGCATGCCGGCAGCCCACCCTCGACACTGTCAGCTACGCCGGACGACGTAGCGTGATGGCGGGTTAAGTTTTGCTTATCGTGTTGCCGATCGACGAGGGAAGCTCTGTACCTTGCCCGAATGCGACACATCAAGACCGTAATCGCCGCGCTCGTCGTGGGTCCGCTGGCCTGGGTCCTGCTCGCCGCTGGACAAGGCCGGTCCCTGCGGGTGTTCGGGGATGCGCAGGAAAGTGGTGGTGCCCTCGACCCTGGCGCTCTGCTGAAGCCGTTGCTGGTGCTTGCGGCTGCTGGCCTTCTTCTCGGACTCATCGCCACCGTACGGATTTCCCCGCTCGGCTCGATGCTGACCGGACTGGCGTACTCGGTCAGCTACGTAGGCCTGTTGTTCAGCCCGGCACGGCTGCTGGATCTACTCGGTCACAAGCTGAGCGTGGCGGGTTACCAGATTGACCTGCTCACCCCCGTACGGACCGGGACGACGCTGCTGCTGGGCTCGCTGCTCCTGGTCGGGGTCGCCAGTGTCCAGCGGTGGCGGCGCTGGCCGCAGCCGGACGCCGATGAGCCGGCGGCCGTTGTCCCCGACAAGATCACTCCGTCGACATCGGAACGGGACCGCCCGCTCGGCGCGGATGGACTCCGCCCGCTCGGCGCCGACGGGCTCGGGTCGAACCAGGCTGAGGATCCGACGAAGCCGGGTAAGGCCGACGAACCGGAGCCGGCGATGGTCGGCGGTTCACCCTGGGCCGATTCGCTGCGCAGCGATTCCACGAACGTGCCCTGGCAGTCCGGCTTTCCAGCTGCTCACCGACGACCTCGTCGCTGACTTCGAGGTCACCTGACTTACCGCCAGGATGCCCCCGCCCTTCAGGGCGGGGAGGAATGGCGGACGCGTTGTCAACCACGATCGTCCTTTGTGGTGAGGCTGGTCGTGCGCGGACGGCGTACCGGTGTCGGGCGTACCCGACCCCGGAGCGGGCGGCGGTGCTGAACCGCACGTTCGGCGGCATCCGGGTGGCGTGGAACCGCACTCTCGCCGCCCGTCACGCCCGCTGGCACACCGAGCGGAAATCCATCTCCTGTGCGGAGACGGATCGGCCGTTGACGGTGAACGTATCCCTGCGACTGGCGAGCAGTGCCTGGACGCGGGTGAACATCTCGATGTCGACCAGCGGTTCGTAGGCGAGGGCGCCGAGCAGTAGGTCACCCGACCGCCGGGCTCGAGGTCGTGGTCGACCATCGACGCCAGACCTGTTCGAGTTCGGTGAGCATGGGTGCCGCCGACCGCACCGCCGCCACGTCGTCGCTGGCCAACTGCTCGCGGCCGCTGTTAGGGAGCGCGTGGAACAGGGCGTTCGCCCGGTCGGCGTCTTTCTCGGTCACGAGGCGCACGTACAGCCGTCCGGTCGTGCGTCGCATCGCTCTGCTTCCGTCGCTGTCGTGCTGATCGAAGTGGTTCGGCGCCGTGCCAGGTCACGAGCTGGTTCTCCCCGAGTGCTGCGCGCGACGGTCGATGGCCAGCCGCCCGCATCTGCGGTTCGGCGGCAGGGTTGACGTGGCCAGGCGCGACAGGGATTCTTGTTACTGGTATAGACCGGTCTGGCTTGGTGGTTGGGAGTCGAGGATGCGGCGCAGGGCTGAGGGGCCGTTCGGCGCCGCGACTGTCGTGTTGGCTGTCGGCCGCCCTGGGTGGCACCTGCGTCCGCACGAACGAGTCCGGTTGCACCGGGCCGGCTCAGCCAGTCGCCGGGAGGCCCGTCGCGCGGGCGCGAACCCACGGTTCCGCCAACCGGCCGCCTGTCTGCTGACCCACCGGAGCGGCGGGCCTCGGGCCTCAGCCTTCGCGGCGCTCCGCTCGGTGTGCGTCACGCCGGGATACCTGCCGGTACCAAGCGCCAGCCAAATTGAAGGAGTGGAGGTGTGATGTTTCTGTCGCGCTCGTTTCGTGGCTATCGCCGCGTCGGAATGTTCGCCGGATTGGTCGGGCTCGCCATTGGGCTGGTGAACCCTCCTCCGGCCAGGGGCGAGGGCCAGGCTCCTGATCGGGTGGATGCCGCGCGCATTCTTCCGGTGCCGCAGCAGGTAGCGCCGCGTCCGGGGTCCGTCGTCCTGCCCGGCAATGTCGATGTCGTCGCGGGCGCGGCCGTGGATTCGGCGGCCGAGGAATCGCTCGTGGAACTGCTCGGGGCGCACGGTGTCACAGCCAGGGTCGTCCGAACCGCGGACATGTCGACGTCGCGCCCGTTGATCCTTCTCGGTGGACCGGGCGAGACGTCGGCGAGCACCGCGGTGCTGAGTGCCCTCGGGGTCGAGGGACCAGCGGGGTTGCCCGGCGAGGGGTACGTCCTGGCGGCCGGGCCCGATCGTCTCGGGCGACCGCGGATCGTCCTCGCGGGTGTGGACGGCCCCGGCACCTTCTACGCCGTGCAGTCACTGCGTCAGCTGCTCGTGTCGAACGGCTCCCGGGTAACGGTTGACGGTGTGGCGGTGCGCGACTGGCCGGGTTACCGAATTCGTGGCGGCATGGAGTCGTTCTACGGACCGGTGTGGTCGCAGGAGGACCGGCGCTCGCAGATCGAGTTCCTGGCTCGGCACAAGATGAACCAGTTCTTCTACGGGCCTGCGGACGATCTGCGTACCGGCTCGAACTGGGACTCCCTGTACGACGAGGCGGAACTGGGCCGGTTGAGGGAGATCGTGGACCTGGCGCGGTCGCGTCATGTCGATTTCGTGTACCGGGTCTCGCCGGAGGCGCCCTTGGCACCCGGTCAGGGGATCTGCCACGTGCGCGACTCCGATCGGGCCAAGCTGCTGGCCCGCTTCGCGCAGTTGTGGGAGATCGGGGTCCGCAGTTACGTCATCGCCTGGGACGACGTGTCCGGCAACTTCGCGTGCCAGGAGGACCGGGACGCCTACCAGGGCGACTCGTCGCCGCTCGCCGCCGCCCAGGCCGGGGTCACCAACCTGGTCCAACGCGAGTTCATCGAGAAGCACCCGGGCGCCACCCGTCTGGTGACCGTGCCGACCGAGTACTGGGGCATGACCCGTACGCCGTACAAGAGCCGGTTCGACGAGTTGGTGAGTGCCGACGTCGACCTCTACTGGACCGGGCCGGAAGTGGTCTCGCCGAGCATCACCGGGGACGACCTCCGGGCCGCGCAGGCCGCCTGGCCGCGGCACCGGATCATGCTCTGGGACAACTACCCGGTCAACGACTACAGCCCCAACCGGCTGCTGTTGGGCCCACTGGTGAACCGCGACGCCAGCATGGCGGACGACGTCATCGGCATCTCGTTCAACGAACTGGTCCAGCACCAGGAGGCCTCGCTGATCTCACTCGGCACGCAGGCCGACTACGCCTGGAACCCCGGGGCCTACGACCCGGAGCGTTCATGGACGCGCACACTGCAGACCGTCGGCGGCGACGCCTACCAGGAGCTGCGGCTGTTCGCGGAGAACAACCGGGCCAGCGTCCTCGACAACACCGCACGGCCGCAGTTCGCCGCGCTCATCAACCGGCTCATCGCCGAGTACTCGGCGGGCCGGCCGGTGGGCGACGAACTCGAGCAGCTCGATCGTGAGATGCGCCGCCTGGCGGAACTGCCCGCCGCGCTCCGTGCCCAGCTCGACAACCCCGCGCTGCTCAAGCAGATCGGGCCCTGGCTGGACCGCGTCGGGATGACCGGCCAGGCGGGCCGGGCGGCCGCGGCCATCCTCCGGGCCCAGGACCGGGGGGACGGCGAAGCAGCCTGGCTGGCACGACGGGATCAGGCGCGGGCCCGCGGCATCCTCGACCGGACGTGGCACCAGATCAGTCCCGGTCCGGTCGACGACCTGCTCAGCTTCGCGGCCTCCCAGAGCGACGGCTACATCGGTGACCGCTGGTACGGCGACCTTGGCGCTCCCACGGGCCTACCGGCTGCCACCCAGGGGTCGGCGCTGGGCAACCTGACCGACCGGCGCGACGACACGGCGTACGTCGCCGCCGGCAAGCCGCAGGACGGCGACGCGATCACCGTTCCGATCACCAAGCCGCACCGGCTGTCGGCGGTGACCGTGGTGCAGGACGCGACCGCACCCGCCGACGGCATGATCCAGGCGCAGGTCGACGGCGCCTGGGTGGATCTCGGACCGCTAGCTGACGGGTTCACCAAGGTGCCGGCCGCGGACCTCGCGGCCAGCGCGGTACGGATCCGGTGGATGTCGGGCGGCGCGGCCCCGCACATCTACGAGATCGTCCCGCACTACTCCGACGTGTTCAGCGGCACCGTCTCGGTCGATCCGCCGGGATCGCTCATCGCGCCCGGGAAGACGAAGCGGTTCCAGGTCACCTTCGAGGTCTTCGCGGATCACCGGATCAGTGGCCAGGTGAGCGCCACCGGCCCGGCCGGCTGGACCATCGACCCGGCGAAGCAGGTGTTCCGTGCCCAGCCGGGTGGCCGAACCATCGGCGCGAGCGTACCGGTGGAGGTGACCGTCCCGGCCGGTGCCGAGCCGGGACGCCACCAGGTCACGGTGTCCTTCGCCGAGGACGGCGCCCCACCGGTGAACGTGTCGCTCCCGATCCTGGTCGGGGAGCAGAGCTACCCGAACCTCGTGACCGGGGCGAACCCGGCCGGCTACTGGCGGCTCGGCGACGCGACCGACTCCAGCACCGCCGTGGACGGCTCCGCCAGCCGGCAGAACGGCACCTACCTGGCCGGTGCCCACCCGGGGGCCGAGGGTGCGATCACCGATGACCGGGCGGCAGACCTCTCCGCCGGGTACGTCGAGGCGCCGCGAAGCCCGCGAACCGACCTCCAGGGCGCGTTCACCCTTGAGGCGTGGGTGAAGCTCGACGCGCTCGCCCCGGCGCCGGGGCAGGCGATCATCGAGAGTTACAGCGGGCCGGCGGTCAACGGGTACGCGCTGAGGGTGACAGACGGCGTCCTGCAGGCGTGGTCGCTGGGCGCTGCCGGAAAGGGGTACGGCCTGGTGACCGGCCGCACCCGGCTGACACCGCACACGTGGCACCACGTCGCCGCCGTCTTCGACGGGTCACGACTGACCGTGTACCTCGACGGGGTGGCGGACAACAGCGTCGCGACGTCGGTGTCGCCAGGCAGCGGTACGGCGAGCGTCAAGCTCGGTGGCCGCGGAGACGACGCGAACCAGCGACTCCAGGGCGACCTCGACGAGGCGGCGATCTACGACCGGGCCCTGACCGCGGCCGAACTCGAGGCGCACCACCTCACCGGTCTCGGCTGACCGGCCTCCGCCGATGTGCGTCAGCCCTCCGGCGACGGGGGGCTGACGTGCATCTGGATCGCGTAACGATCCCCGCGGTAGAGCGACCGGCCGAACTCCACGACCTTTCCCATGTTGTCCACCGAGATGCGCTCGATCAGGAACGCCGGGCTGTCCTCCGCGACTTCGAGCCGCTTCGCCTCGGCGTCGGTCAGCCGGGCGATGGTGACCGTCTGCCGCGCCGATTCCAGCCGCACCCCGAAGACGCGGCCCAGCACCTCGTACAGCGAGTCATCGCGCCCCATCACCGCCGGCAGGTTGGGGAACCGCGCCGCGGCGAGGTTGGTCCGCTCCAGCGCCATCGGGATGCCGTCCGCGGTACGGATCCGCTCGATGTAGTGGGTCGGCTCGCCCGGGTCGATGTCGAGGCTGGCGGCGACGGCGCGGGTGGCCGGGCGGGTACGGGCGCGGTACGACTTGGCGCCCGGTGTCATGCCGCGCATCCGCATGTCCTCGCTGAACGAGCGGAAGATCTCCGAGTGGGTCAGCGTGGGGTGCTGCACGAAGGTGCCGCGCCCGGGCACCCGCCGGACCATTCTCTTCGCCTCCAGCGCGTCGATGGAGCCCCGGACGGTCATCCGGGCGACGCCGAACCGTTCGGCGAGGACCCGTTCCGAGGGAAGCAGCGCGCCGTCCCGCGAGCTCAGGACCATAGCGGTGAGCACGTCTCTGATGTGCTCACCCTTGCCGCGGTTGTGCTCCGCCAGCAACGATTCAAGCGCCCCGTCGCTCGGCTCGTGTCGCCTCCTTGGCACGGACCCGATCCCCTTTCCCCGCAGTTGGAGCCATCCTACGGGCAGCTTCCGGCCCACCGTTGACTCGCTGCAACCCGTTGACCTCCGGTCTATACCAGTATTACGCTCGGCCCGTCCGCCAGGTCTGGAGGGTGGCGGCCACGACGATCGGAGACGAGATGCCCAGAAGATTCGGTGTGATAGGGGTGGTCGCGACACTCGCCGTCACCCTCGCCGCCTGCGCGCCGGGCGACAGCGGGGACGGTGGTGGCGACGCCGTCAACCTGAAGGTCTGGGGCTGGCGGCAGGAGGACGTCGCGGCGTACAAGAAGATCTTCCAGATCTACGAGAAGGCCCACCCGGGCGTGACCGTGGAGTACGTCCCCTACAAGAACACCGAGTACGACACGATCCTCAAGACCGGGCTCACCGATGCCAACGGCCCCGACGTCGCGCAGCTGCGCTCCTACGGACTGCTCCAGCCGCTGGTCGGCTCCGGCAGCCTGGTGCCCCTCGACGACCAGGTCGACAAGCTGAGCGGGTTCCCGAAGCCGATCCTCGACGGTGCGAAGGGCGAGAAGGACGGGCGCGTCTACGGCGTTCCGTTCGCGATCCAGACGCTGCACGTCATCTACAACAAGAAGATCTTCGCCGACAACGGCATCGCCGCCCCCACCACCTGGGCGGACATGATCGCGGGCTTCGACAAGCTCAGCAAGGCCGGCGTCACCCCGCTGGCGAACACCGTCACCGACAAGTGGATGCTGCCGATCGAGCAGGAGATCTTCGGAGCCACCACGTACGGTGGCCCCGACTACCTCACCAAGATGCTCAACGGCTCGGCGAAGTTCACCGACGCGCCCTGGGTGAAGTCGCTGGAGACCTGGAAGAGCACCCAGAAGTACTGGCCGGCGCAGGCGTCCGGGGTGAACTACAGCGACGCGCAGGCCCTCTTCACCTCCGGCCGGGCCGCCATGTTCCCCGGCGGCGTGTGGGAGCTCGCCGGGTTCAAGAAGGCCAACCCCCAGCTCGACATGGGCATCTTCAACGTGCCGCCGGCGCCCGGCGCGGCGGTCGACAAGACCCTGGTGCCCGGCTACGTCGACGGGTCGTTCGGCGTCTCGGCGAAGTCCCGCCACCGGGACGCGGCGCTGGACCTCGTGCGGTGGATGGCGACGGAGGAGTTCGGCAAGGCGCTGTCCAACGAGCTTCAGCAGATCTCCCCGGTACCGGGCGTCGAGCCGCAGGACGAACTCCTGGCGCAGGCACTCAAGGGGTACCAGGCGAACCCCAGCCCGTACGTCACCTACGCGTACTTCTCCGGCGGCACACCCACCGCCTGGGACCTCGCCTCCGAGGCGTTCTCCGACTACGTCCTCAGCCGAAGCAACGCCGCCGACACGGCCGCACACATCCAACGAGGGGTCGATCAGTGGTTCCGGCCCAAGAACTGACGGTCCGTCCTGCCCGGCGGTCACGCCGCCGGGCGGGACGGGTCTCGGCAGGGTGGATCACGACCTTCTGCCTGCCGGCGTTCGCGCTCTACGGCCTCTTCCTCGTGGTGCCGCTCGTCACCGCCTTCTACTACGGGCTGTTCCGCTGGGACGGCACCCGACAGGGGGAGTTCGTCGGGATCGGCAACTACCGGGAGATCCTCACCCGCTACCCGCTGAACGACGAGATCCCCGCCGCGCTCGGACACAACGTGCTCTTCTTCGTCGGCACCATGGCGATCCAGAACACCATCGGGCTCGGCCTGGCGGTGCTCCTGCACCGTAACCCCTGGGGCAAGCGGCTGTTCCAGACGCTCTTCTCGCTCCCGTACCTGATCAGCCCGCTGATCGTCGGGTACATCTGGTCGCTGTTGCTGAGCCCCACCTTCGGCCCGATCAACTTCGCGCTCAGCGCGGTCGGCCTGGACTCCTGGGCGCGCCCGTGGCTCGGCGAGCCGGACCTCGCACTGCCGGTACTGATCCTGGTCAACGCCTGGCAGTGGATCGGCGGACCGATGCTCATCTTCGGCGCCGCTCTGGCCGGTATTCCCCAGGAGTTGGAGGAGGCGGCCGCGATGGACGGCGCGTCACCGACCCGGGCGTTCTGGAGCATCCGGTTCCCACTTCTGATGCCGGCGGTCGGAGTGATCACCGTGTTGACGTTCATCGGATGCTTCAACATCTTCGATCTCGTCTACGCGCTGGGCGGTTCCGACGGCGGGCCCGGCGGCGCCATGGACGTGCTGGGTCTGCTCTACTACCGGACCGCCTTCCAGGGCGGCAGCAACGCGATCGGAGAGTCGTCGGCGTTGGCCATGCTGATCTTCGTGCTCATCTTCGGCGTCTCCCTGGCCCTCGAGCGGGCGCTGCGCCGCCGGGAGGTCCACTAGATGTCTACCACCCTTCGTGCCGCCCCCCGCCGGGCATGGAAGGTCGGAGCCGGGACCGTACGTCCGCGCGGCAGCCGCCAGCGTTCGCTGTGGCACGGCGCGGGCAGCCAGCTCCTCCTGTGGACGTACGCCGCGATCGCCTTCGGCCCGCTGCTGCTGGTGCTGATCGGCTCGCTCCGGCCCAACGCGGAGATCCTCCGGGCGCCGGTCGGCCTGCCCAGTTCGTTCGACCTGAGCAACTACACCCGCGCGTGGCAGACCGCGTCGATCTCGACGTACTTCGTCAACTCCCTCACCGTCACCTGCGCTTCCGTGGCGTTGTGCGTCAGCGTGTCGGCGATGGCCGCCTACGCCCTGGCCAGGTGGAGGTTCCGGGGCCGCGCCCTGCTGGCGGCGTTCTTCCTGTCCGGGTTGATGATTCCCGCGAAACTCGGCCTGCTGCCGGTGTTCTACATGTTCCAGTCGATGGGTCTGATCGACAGCCGGATCGGGCTGGTGCTGCTCTACGCGGCGAGCGGAATCCCGTTCTCGGTCTTCGTGATCATGGGCTTCATGCGGGGACTGCCCGGTGAGCTGGAGGAGGCCGCGCGGATCGACGGGGCGAACGAGGGCCGGTTGTTCGTGTCGGTCGTCCTGCCCCTGATGCGGCCGGCGCTCGCGGTGGCAACGGTCTTCCAGTTCGCGCCGACCTGGAACGACTTCTTCTACCCGTTGGTGCTGCTGCGCAGCGGCGACAAGTACACCATCCCGGTCGGACTGACCCGGTTCTTCGGCGAGTTCGCCGCCGACCGCGGCACCCTGTTCGCCGGACTCGTGATCGCCCTGGTACCGCTGGCCGTGGTGTTCGCACTCGCGACCAAGCAGATTGTGGCAGGGCTGACCGCAGGGATGTCGCGATGACCACGACGATCACCATCGACGGCGGCAAGTCGGAACTTCGGCTGCTGCTGCGTACCCCGGCGGGCCGCCAGATCGGCGTCGGCCCGGGCTTCTCCTACCAGCCGGACGAGGACGGCGTCGACCGGATACTGGCCGCCGTTCGTGGCGCCGCGGCGACGATCACCCTCCCCGCACGGGTGGCCGGCGTGGTAGCCGGCCTGACCGGCGTACCGGGGGAGCACGCCGAACGCCGGCGGCTGGCCCTCGCCCTCGAGCGGCAGTTCGGCGGCCGGGCCGTGGTCGTGGAGGACAGCATCCTCGCGCACGCCGGCGCTCTCGGCGGTCCCGGCGTACTGCTGTGCGTCGGGACCGGGACGACCGTGCTCGCGGTGGACACCGACGGCGACCACGCCCGGCTCGACGGATGGGGACCCCACCTCGGTGACCGGGGCAGCGCGTACGCCATCGGACTGGCCGGAATGCGCGCCGCCACCGCGTCGCACGACCAGGTCGGGCCGGCAACGGCACTGGCCGACCGTCTCGTCACCGCGCTCGGCGGTATCGACCTGGCGGCGCTGCAGCGTTACTACCGGGACCCCGCCGTGGTCGCCCGTACCGCGGCCTTCGCCCGCGACGTGCTCGACGCGGCCGCGCAGGCCGACCCGGTGGCGGGACGGATCTGCGCCCAGGCCGCGGCCGATCTCGCCGATGCGGCGCAGGTGGCAGCCGTCCGGCTCGGCCTCAGCGGGGCAGCCCGGCGGGTGTCCTTCAGCGGACGGCTGCTAGCCCTGGGGAACGCGCTCCACCAGGCGCTGGCGGCTGAACTCGAGGCCAGGGGGCTGTCCCTGGTCGCCCCCAGAGCGGAGCCGCTCGATGGCGGTCCGGCGCTGCTGAGCGGTGTCGACCCCTACGCACGCCTGCTGGCGAGCCACGGAATCGGTGGCGACGCATGAGGGTCGGACACGGCATGGTGCGGCTCGAGGTCGTGCCCGGAGAACCCATGGGTGGCTACGCCGACCGCTCCGACGGCGTCCAGAACGTGCTCGACCCGCTGGAGGTCCATGCCGTCACGTTCGCCGACGACGGCCACCGGTTCGCGCTGGTGGTCGCGGATCTGATCTGCGTCAATGCCGATGTCGTCGAGCGGATCCGGAGCGCCATGCGGGACATCGGCGTGCAGTCCTGCTGGGTCGCCGCCACCCACACCCACGCGAGTCCCGAGGCGGGCTGCAGCCCCGGCGGCGAGGCCACGCCACGGCACCTCGCCGACCGGCTCGAAGCCGCGTCGCTGGCGGCCGCACGGTCCGCCATGGAGTCCGAGCGCGCCGCCAGACTCGGCTGCGTCCGCACACTGGTTCCCAAGCTGGCCGGTCGCCGTAACGTCGCCGACGCGGGCCCGCTGGACATTCCCGTCGACACCCTCACGGTCACCGCGGGTGCCGACGTGGTGGGGCTGGTCGTGATCTCTCCGGTCCACCCGACCATTTTTCCCGCCGACAACAACCATGTGAGCGCGGACCTGAACGGCGGCATCCGCCGGGCGCTGTCCGCACCAGGCAGGTGGGTGGTCGTCGCCACCGGTGCCGCCGGCGACATCAGTACCCGGCAAACGCGTCAGGGGCGGGGGCTCGACGAGGTGGATCGGCTCGGGGCCTGGTTGGCCGACCGGGTCCTACCGGTGCCGCCGCACGTCGGCGGGGGCACCCCGACGCCGGTACGGCCGCCGATCTCGCGAACCGTCACACTCGCCCCCAAGCAGCCCGCGGAGCTCGACGTAGCCCTGCGGCAGACGCCGCTGCCGGTGGGCAAGGACGAACGCATCCGCTGGGTCCTGCAACAGGGGAGGCGGATCGCGGAGGAGCAGGCGGCCCGCCGTCGCACCGAACCGTACGTCGTCGACGTGGAGGCGGTGGACCTCGACGGGGTCACGGTCGTGGCCGTTCCCGGCGAGCTGTTCCTGGAGCTGGGCGAAACGATCCGTTCGGCAGCACCCGACCAGGTGGGGGACATCGTGGTCCTCGGCTATGCGAACGGCTACCTCGGCTACCTACCCGCCCGCGACACGCAACCCTGCTACGAAACCTATGTCAGTCCGGTCACCGCGGGCAGCGGCGAGATCGTCGTCGAGGCTGCCGTCGAAGCCGCCGTCGAAGCCGTCGGCGACCGTGAACATCCCAGGAGGATCAGTGCCTGAGCCGGCCTACGCCACCATCGCCCGGAACGCACTCGAACAGGTTCTGGCCACGGAGCTGGACGCCATCGAGGCCGCAGCCGGGCTCGTCGCCGACGCCATCGCCGCCGGTGGCGTCCTACAGGCGTTCGGGACCGGTCACTCGCGGATCGTCACCCTCGAACTCGCCGGGCGTGCCGGTGGGCTCGCCGCCGTCAGCATGCTGGCGGTCAAGGATCTCGTGATGTTCGGCGGCGTCGACCCGGGGCCGATCCTCGACCCGACGTACGAGCGCGAGTCCGGTCTCGCCGAGCAGATCTACCGCCTCGCCGCACCCTCCGAGCACGACGCCTTCCTCATCGTCTCCAACTCCGGCATCAACGCCGCCGTCATCGAGATGGCGACGCTGGCCCGCGACCGCGCGCATCCGATCGTGGCAGTCACCTCGCTCGCCCACACGCGCTCGGCCGGTGCACGTTCCACCCAGGGACCGCATCTCGCTGACCTGGCGGATGTGGTGATCGACAACCACGCGCCGGCGGGAGACGCGGCACTGGAGATCACCCCAGGAGTTCGGACAGGGGCGGTTTCGTCGTTCACCGGAGTCCTCATCGCGCAGCTCCTCACCGAACTGGTCTGCCGCCGGCTGTTGGCCCGCGACATCGACCCGCCCGTCCACGTGTCCGCGAATCTTGCTCAGGGCGACGCGCACAATCGCGGCCTCTATGAGCGGTACCGGGATCAGGTTCGGCCGATCGAACCCTGATCCGCCCCGGACGAAGGCTTCCAGGCGTCGGGGGAGAAGTTTCGTCGGGGAAGTCCTAGTTGTGTCGGCCTGGAGCGCGGTGCCTGCGTTGCCGCTGGTCCGTTTCTTCAGGCCGCTCCCCGAACCCGCCGTGCGCGTCTCCGCGCAACGGGCTCTCCACGGTTGCTGTCGTCCGGCGTTGTCGGGTGCAGAACAGGGGTTGGGGATCGCGCGGCGCCGGTAGCGGGGTCACGGGGATGGCCACTATTGGTCGATGCTCGGTCCCGTCCGCGGTGATGTTCCGGTCGGTGGTGGAGGCGATGGTCGCGGATCCGGATGGGGCGCAGACGACGCATCTTGACTCCGGTCTATACCAGTATTAGCGTCTGCCGCATCTGCCCGGACGCGCGGGTGGCCCTGGGCACCGAGTGCACGCCCCGCCAGCCCGCGTCGCGATTACCGACTCGATGAGGAGCAGGGCTGATGGCTGCTAGACAAAGTACGAACCGACGGGCATGCATGGCTGCACTCCTGGTGGCTTGTCTCGCGGCCGGGGGAGTCGTCCTGTCGCCGGTTACCGCAGCGGCGCCGGCTTCACCCCGGGCTGCGTCCGGGCCGTCAGCTGGAGACGCCATGCCTGACGGGCCAATCGGTCGTCCAGACCAGCCGGCGTTCCCCGAGGGATACGTCCAGCGCGTCCAGGCGGCCCTGCGGCAAGGGGCCGACACATGGGGTGAGCAGCTCATGGCGCTGCCTGACGGCCCGACGATGGCAAACATGCGGGACCTTCTCGTACCGGCCAACCACGGCGACGACTTCTGGCACGACACCCGGTGGAACAACCTTCCATTGACATACCCGATGCCGGACCTCAAGAACTTCAGCGCGCAACGGGACTTCAGCTTCCACTTCACCGACGGCAGCCAGATCAACTCGGACTTCGCCGACGGGCGGACTCGGCAGTGGGTCAAGTTCTACGTCGGCGACGGGACCGAACTCTACGGGTCGGCCGAGACCAGGCTTGACGAGCCGACGCTCGCCGATGGCTACCAGCCGGTGCTGCAGAACCGCTACACCGATCGCCAGGGACGGACCTATGAACGGGAGTCCTATGTCACCCGGTTCTCCGGCTCCGCTCGGCTCATGAGCATGATCCGCTTCATCGTCCGGCCGGGGAACTCCGGCCAGACGTCGGCCACGCTTCGCGTCAATCTGAACGGCATGTACGTCGCCGGGGCCGTGGCTGCCGAGAACAACCTCAAGGTGGGCGACAAGCTCGCGCTCGCCTACAGTGGCCAGGCTGCGTGGAGCGCACCGGATCTGACCTACACCCTCGACCTCAGCAAGGGCCCGGCGGAGGTCCACCTGCTCATGATGAACCAGCCCCAGGCGCTCGGGACGGTCGTCATGGACAGCAGCGGCTACGACGCCAGGCGGGCACAGATGATCGCCTACTGGAAGGGCCAGCTCGACACCGGCAGTGGGGTGCAGATTCCGGAGAAGTACGCCGCCGACGCCATGCGGTCCATGCTGCTGACCAACCTCGTCATGGGCTACAACCTCACGATCGGCAACGGCTACGAGCTGCCCGACGACCCGAAGTTCGCATGGATCCCCGAGGTGGTGGCCACGGTGGGGTCGCTCGGCGACTTCGGCTACGCGCCGCGCACCCGGCAGACGATGGACGAGTTCCTCGTCCGGGGGCAGTACCTTGACGGGTTCACGACCTGGGAGCGGGGCATCAAGCTCCAGGCGGCCGCGAGGTACCACCTCCAGACCGGGGACTCCGGACTCATCACGGCCCACCTGGCCACCTTCAAGGCGTGGCTCAACGACATCGCGGCCCAGCGGAGCAACGACCCCAACGGGCTGCTCGCCAAGACGAGCCTCTATTCCGACAACAGCGCACGGGCTCACGGCATCCACCACCAGGCAGACGTGTGGCGTGGCCTGCGCGACATGGGTGTCGTCCTGCGTCTCATCGGCCACCCCGACGACGCGGCCGCCTTCACCGCACAGGCAGACGGGCTACGCGCCGCGACCCTCGCCGCGATCGATCGGAGCAAGACCCAGTTGCCCGACGGCTCGGTCTTCGTGCCCGTTGCGCTGCTCGAGCCGAACGACTTCGACCCAGCCGGGATGATCACGAACTCACCGCAGGGCAGCTACTGGAACCTCATCATGCCGTACGCCCTGGGCAGCGGCTTGATCGATCTCAACAGCCCTGTCGGGCAGGGGCTGACGACCTTCCTCAACAAGCATGGCGCCACGTTCCTCGGGCTCACGCGGTTCAATCTCAGCGGTGAGCCGGTCGAGGCGTGCCAGACCCGCCCTGCTGGCCCGTGGCCCGCAGCGGACGGTTACCGCTCGAGTGGCGTCGACCAGCAGTACGGCTGGTCCTACCTCAAGTATCTCGACCAGATCGGTGATGCCGACCGGATCGGGCTGACGTTCTACGGCATGCTCGCCCAGGGCTTCACCCGCAACACCTTCATCGGGGGCGAGGGCGAAACCGTCGCGCCGTGCCCGATGGAGTACTACCGCTCCCAGTTCCGGGCACCCCTGTCACCGAACAACGCCACGTACCTCAAGGCGCTGCGGGGGATGCTCGTCAACGAGACCCTCGACGCCGCGGGTGTGCCGACCGAACTCGACCTCGCGCCGGCAACGCCCAAGCCGTGGCTGTCCGACGGCCAGACGGTCGGGGTCACCAAACTGCCGACCTTGTTCGGCCCGGTGACCTACACCATCACCTCGGCCGTTGCCCGGGGCACGATCGAAGCCACCGTGACGCCCCCGCCCACCGCGGCGGGTCGCCCCGGGCTCCAGCGGGTCAAGCTGCATCTACGACTGCCGGCCGGCTACCGGCTGGAGGCCGCGACCGCCAACGGCGCGGCAGTCGCCGTCGAGGGCGACGCCGTGACGGTACCGGGCACAGGGACGACGACCGTTCGAGCTGCGGTGTCGCGCGTTCAGGTGGGCCAACTGTCCCGGGCGCAGGTCGTTGCGACCGATCTGGCGACCATGGTTGCCCCGGGGACGACGACTGATCTCGGGATGCTCGTCGAGATGTCCGGGACCGCGGTCGTCCAGGGCCGGATCTCGGTGGACCTTCCGGACGGATGGACGCCACCGTCCGAGCAGATCCTGTTCACCCGCAACGCCAAGAACGGGCTCGCTTGGCAGCAGGTCCGTACGCGCGTCTCGGTCCCGGAGAATGCGGCGCCGGGTGACTACCGGATCGTCATGACCGCCCGCCCGGATGGCGGGGAGCCGAGGGCGTTCACCACGACCGTGACGGTGGCCAGGCCGGCTCCCGGGACCTACGCCGACCTGGTGCGGGCCGACGGCGCCGTCGGTTACTGGCGGCTCGACGACAGCGGGGCGACAGTGCTCGACAGGTCCGGGCACGGCAACAACGGGGTCGTCCGGGGATCCGTGGTCCAGGGCCAGCCGGGGCCGCTGGCCGATGGGAACAGCCGGTCGATGAGCCTTGAGGGCGGCTACATCGAGGTACCCGACTCGGCAAGCCTGAGCCTGACCGGCCCCTATGCCCTGGAGGCATGGGTCTACGTCCGGGAGGGCGGCGACCAGGGCGTGCTGGAGAAGTACGACTCGCCCGCCCGTGACGGGTACCTCCTGCGCCTGGGTGCGAAGAACCGGCCGGCGGCGATGAACCTCTCGGACTCCCTGTCCACCACCGGTCCGGTCGGTTCCCCCGTGCTGCAGTGGGGCTGGCACCACCTGGTGTCCGTCTTCGACGGCTCGACGCTCAAGGTCTATCTCGACGGCACCGAGCGCGCCTCCGTGCCGATCAGCCGGGTGCCGACCGACGGGGCTGCCTCGCTGAAGATCGGGGCACGAGGGGATGACGCGGCGAACCGCTTCGGCGGATGGATGTCCGAGGTCGCCGTCTACGATCGCGCGCTCACCCCGGACAAGGTGAAGGCCCACTACGTCAAGGGTGTGACGGTCGTGAGACGGTGAAGCCTGTCGATCAGCCGACCTCGGTCGTACTGTCGTAGAGGCGGATCTGGTGGCCGGTAGGGCCGGCACCCACCCTTCGGGTTGGCCGATGGCGTCCCGGATCGGCTCGGTGGTCGCCACCCCCACCGAGAACAAGGTGTTCATGCCGTGCTGCGCAACGATCGGATGTGCGTCAGGAGGCCGTACATGCAGCCGGCCGAGTCCGACCGGAAGGGGATCTCAGTGCCGTACCGGTGCGCGTCCGGGGTCTGCGCGAGGGCGGCGTCGCGGACGGTGATGTGGTCCGCGGTGGTGTTCGACCCGGCCCGACCCCGACGCAATAGCCCGGTCAGCGCCTCTCGGGTGTTGTCCAGGACGCAGAACAACGGGTGGTAGCCGTAAGGCCGGTCCGGGGCGCCCCGCAGCATTGCCGCTGTGGGTTTCCCCGGGTCGGCGTCCGCTGCCTGCTGGTAGTCGTCGGGCACCGCCACGTCGGTTGTGCAGGTCAGCTTCGGCTTGCGCCTGGCAGGGGGCGGCCAGTCGGGTGAGCAGGTCGTTCCATGCCGTGGCGGGCATGCCGGCCACGACAGGGCGAACCAGGTGGGACAGGTCCACGGCTGTCGGGCCCGATGTGCCGACGTGCACGTGAGCGGCCCCGCCACCCGGTGAGACGTCGTGACCGCGGACCCAGGTCAATTCAAAATCATGATTACCGGCCTGGTTGGAGTCATTGACGAAGTTCGCTGGTCTAGTCCAGTATTTCATTGGCCGATGCGTGCCTGCCGCGCGCCACGGCCTCCAGTCACGATCCTCAAGTTCCTAGGAGTACGTCCATGCGAAACGGCTACCCTCGGGGACGCTGGCGCTTTCCACGCACGGTGGCCGGCTGTGCGCTCGCCTCGCTGCTCGGCGTGGTCGGGCTGTTGGGCTCGCCGTCCACGGCCAGCGGCGCCGCAGCCACCCCGCCTCTCAATCCACAGCCACGGGAGCTGTCCGTCACCGGGACCCCGCTCGACCTGCCGGCCGCTCTGACAATCGTCCGTGGCGCTTCCGCGGACCAGCCGGCCGTTGACGCCGTGGTGGCCGCTTTCGCCGCACACAAAACCAGGGTCACCCTCACCGAGACCGATCCCGGCGCCGGAACAACCGTCTACGTCGGGGGAGCGCGGGAGACGCCCGCCAGCGCGGCGGCCCTGAACGCAGTCGGTGTCACCGCCCCGAGTACCCTGCCGGATCAGGGTTATCTACTGGCCACCGGGACGGACTCCGGCGGCAGGCAGCGGGTCGTGCTCTCCGGCGGCGACAAGGTGGGCACCTTCTACGCCGCACAGACCCTGAGACAGCTCCTCACGTCGGATGCCTCTGGCGCAGAGATCGCGCGGGTCACGATCAAGGACTGGCCAGCCTTCTCGTTCCGCGGTGGTATGGACTCGGCCAACCCCCCACCACCAGGGGTGGCCTTGTGGACGAAAGCTGACCGGCTGGAACAGGTGGAGGTCCTCGCCCGCAACAAGATGAACCGCTTCTTCTACGGGCCCGCGGCTGACCCACGCACGGGCGGCAGCGGCAGCGGCAACTGGCGGACCCCGTACACGGACGCCGAACTTGGCGATCTACGAGAAGTCGTCACCAAGGCCAACCGCCTGCACGTCGCGTTCGTATACCGGATCTCACCCGAGATGCCACTCGACCAGGCCAACGGCATCTGCCACTCCTCCGCCAAGGAGCGCAGCACGCTGCTCTCCCGGCTCGACCAGCTGCGCCAGATCGGAGTCAGGCACTTCGTCATCGCCTGGGACGACGTCTTCCCGACGCGGCCGTTCTCCTGCTCCACCGACACCGGCACATACGGAACCGGGGTCACGGCGTGGGCCCGGGCGCAGGCCGACGTTACGAACTTCGTCCAGACACAGTTCATCAGCACCCACGCCGACATGGGCCAGCTGTACACCGTCAGCAGCGAGTACGCCGGGATGGCGGTCAGCAGCTACCGCACCGAGTTCGACACTCGGCTCGACACCGCAGTGGGCGTGTACTGGACCGGACCCGAGGTGCTGTCTCCGCGTATCACCAAGAAGAATCTCGACGACGCGCAGTTGGCGTTCCCCCGGCACCGCCTCGCCATCTGGGACAACTTCCCGGTCAACGACCAGGTCTGGGACCGGCTCCAGATGGGCCCGCTGGTCGGGCGTGAGCCCGCGCTCTCGGCTGCCCCAGGAATCCTGTTCAACGAGATGACCCAGCAGGGCCCCTCTCAGCTGCCCCTGCTCACGGCCGCCGACTTCGCCTGGAATCCGGCACAGTACCAGCCAGAGAACTCCTGGTCCCGCGCCGTCAACACCCTCGGTGGGCCGAAGGCCAGCCAGCTCCGAACCTTCGCGGAGATCAACCGCTCGTCCGTCATCGACCACACCGACTCGGTGGCGTTGGCGGACGCCATCAGAAGCTTCCGCCACGCCCTCCGTACCGGAACCGGGGTGGACGGCACCGCCGCCGCACTCAGACAGAGGCTCGCTGATCTCAAGACGGCCAGCAACGACCTGCAGGCCATGCAAACCAGCCTGACAACCCAGGCGAAGCCGTGGCTACAGCAGACGGTGCGACTCGTGGACGCGGCGACCCGCGCCGTGGATCTCCTGGCCGCCGAGCGCGCCGGACAGACCACCGTCGCGAACAACCTTCGCCAGGAGATCCGTAACCTCCTTCCCGCCATCGCCGCCCACCCCGAGTCGGTGGCACACGGCGTCCTCCACCCCCTGGCGACCTTCGCGCTGCGCCGGGGCATCGACCGGGTGGATCTGAGCGGCGACGGGCGCTCCGATGTCCTGGCCGTGACGGGAAACGGCACGCTGAACGCGTACGAGAACCTGCGCACCACGGTGAACTGGCCGGAGCTGGGTGCCACCCAGACGGTGGGGCAGGGATGGTCGGCCTCTCAGCTGCCCATCATCGGTGATCTTGACGGTGACCGGCTCGCGGACCTGCTCACGGTTACCAGCACCGGAGCCTTGGTGCAGTTCAGGAACACCGGGTCCTTCACGGGTGGCATGTTCGCCGCGGGCGTCCAGGTCGGCGGTGGCTGGCAGGGGACGTTGGCGGTGCACCTGGCCGACCTCGATGACGACGGGCGCGCCGACCTGCTGGGGGTGTTCCCGGACGGCACGCTCAAGGCAATCCGCAACACCGGCATGAACAACGGTGCGGTCACCTGGGGTCCGGCCGTCTCGGCGGGCCAGGGGTGGAGCACCGCCGAGCTTCCCTTCGTCGGTGATCTCACGGGTGATGGACGAGCCGACCTGATGTCCATCAAGTTCGATGGATCGCTGTGGCACTTCTTGAACACCGGCAGCTTCGGCGGAGGTATGTTCGCCGCGGGCCAACGGGTCGGTGAGGGCTGGACCGGTTACCTGGCCATGCACGTCGTCGACCTCGATGGTGACGGACCTGCGGATGTGCTCGGCGTGCTGGCGGACGGGACGCTTGCCGCCTTCCGCAACCAGGGTGTGACGAACGGGCTGGTCGGCTTTGGAGCCCGAGCTTCTGTGGGCCAGGGCTGGAACGCCAACATGCTGCCCTACCCGACCGATCTGAGCGGGGACGGCCGCGCCGACCTGGTCTCGATCAACGGTGCGGGTCGGCTCATCACGAACATCAATGCGGGTCGTTTCACGAGCGGATTGATGTTCCCGACGGCGGCGGCACACGGCCCAGGATGGGGAGGGACCTTTTTCCTTCGCTGACGGGGCCGCCCCAGTTGGCCATCGGCCGACAATGCCGGCGAGTTCCCGTGTGGTGGCGCGGCACCGGCTGGCCGGGGTGGCGGGGTACAGCTCGAGCGAGCTGTACCCCGCAGTCGACAGAAGGAGCAGATAGCCTGAAAAGTGACCCCTACCGGCCGGACACCTCGATGTCTGTCAGGAACTCGTGGTGGACTTTCTCGTGGGTGTCGGGGCTGACGTTACCCAGACGGCTGTGCCGGCGGCGAGGGTTGTAGAAGCCCTCGACATAGGAGACGACGAGTTGTCCGGTCTCAGGGGGCACTTCGCGCGGTCGCTTCGCTTACCGTCACGGCCACGCTGCCGCGCCGCTGCGGCGCGGGTTGAGCCGCGCTGGCACACTCGCCGCATGACAAGACCCACCATCCGGGCCGAAGTCGAGTCGGGTGCCACGTACGACGACCCGGCCGAGGAACTGCTGCTGGATCTCGCTGAGCGGGTCCACTCGACGGGCGAGGAGTTCCTGGTTGTCCATCGCACTGACGCCCCCGGCGGGCAGACCTACATCCAGTGCGCCGAGATCAGGGACGACGACGGGAGGTGGCGTCTGGTCGTCGAGTACCGCGACGGCGGGCCGGACCGCCACTTCCGGGCGTACGCCGGCGAACTGGACGTGCTCCAGTCGGTCATCACCGGTTGGGCGGCCGGCCGGCCCGACTGGCGCGGCGGCCTCGAATGGGAGCGGCTCACGTTCGATCAATGAGACGCCCGCGAACCCGACACAACCGGAC
Organism: Micromonospora sp. NPDC023814; assembly: GCF_040639595.1. Classification (NCBI taxonomy): domain Bacteria; kingdom Bacillati; phylum Actinomycetota; class Actinomycetes; order Micromonosporales; family Micromonosporaceae; genus Micromonospora; species Micromonospora sp. NPDC023814. The sequence continues at coordinate 92,099 of NZ_JBFAAF010000011.1, read as the reverse complement.
CATTCAAGGTCTTTAGCGGTATGGAGCAATGCCCGAAGCCCCATAGAATGGCGTGGTGGGCGAATCGGACCGTGAGCCGGTCCCGTGGACACAGGTACACCTGACTACTCGACGCTCGGCTCTCGGGGAGAGGATCGTCACCACCTCGGCGCTCGGCGGCACGGTCATCGGGATCGGCATCTTCATCGCGAACAGCGATGCGTGGTGGCAGACGCTGCTCCTGGTCGTGACCGGCTTGATCCTGTCGGTGATCGGGCTCAGTGCGTGGTTCTCTGCGGGCCTGGCGGCCGAGGCCACCGAGAAACTGCAGGCCTCCGGGGTCAGAGCACGCGCCGAGATCCTCTCAGCGGAGGAGGAGCACGGCGGCGATGACATCGTGTATCGGCTGGAGCTGCGCATCGTTCCGTCCGGAGCCGAGGCGTTCGAGGTTGCGCACCGATGCACGAAACACGTCTGCAGGCAGGCTGCCAAGCAGACTCCTCCGGTCTACCTGACTGCCCTGGTCGGCCCCGATGATCGCACCTGGGGCGTCGTGCACCCCTGAGCGCACGCGCAGGGCCGGCGGGGTGGCTGCCTGAGTCAGTCGGCCACGCGCCGACCGGCACTCGCGGGGATCCTCGTGGCCGCCGACGCGGGTGTCCACCTGATCGGTCAAGGACGGCATGGGCACGGTGCAACACAACGCGTGGCGGCTGCGGCAACACCGCAATCATCGCTATCCTGTCGCGGCAGCCGACCGGCTGACCTCTATCGCCAACAGCGAAGCCACGTGAGGCAGTGCGTTGGCAGCGGCGGTTGACTCCCGGGAGACCCATGGTGAGCGACATGGAACTGCGGCATCTCCGCCGCTGTATCGAGTTGGCCGTCGAGGCTCTGGAAGAGGGCGACGAGCCGTTCGGCTCGGTGCTGGTCGACGCCGACGGGACCGTCCTCGCCGAGGACCGCAACCGGGTGGCGGGCGGCGACCGGACCCGCCACCCGGAGTTCGAGCTGGCCCGCTGGGCCGCGGCGAACATGTCCCCTGAACAACGAGCGCAGGCGACCGTCTTCACCTCCGGCGAGCACTGCCCCATGTGTGCTGCGGCGCACGGCTGGGTGGGTCTCGGCCGGATCGTGTACGTGGCTTCTTCCGAGCAGTTGGCGGGCTGGCTGACCGAGATGAACGTGCCCCCGCCACCCGTGCGGTCTCTGCCGATCCGGGACATCGCTCCCAACGTCGTGGTGGAAGGGCCCGTGCCTGAGCTCGCCGCGCAGGTGCACGACCTGCACCGCCGCTACTACGGCGCACGCTGAGGCGCGTCTCCACCCGATGCCGCCGCAGCGGTCCGGGCGGCTGCACGCAGGCTCAACGGGCGCTGACTCTCGAGGCCAGCATCACCGGTGCGTCGGACAAGCTCCGTCAGGTGCGGGCCTGGGTGACCGCCGATGGTGGTGCCACCTGGATCGAGGTCGACGTGTCGCCTGGGAGCAAGGGCGGGTACGCCTTCGTCGCACCGCGCACGGCGCTGGTCGCGGGTGGCTTCCTCGGCTTCCGCATCACCGCCGAGGACGCCGGCGGCGCCTCGATCGACCAGTCGCTGCCCCGGGCCATTCCGGTCAAGGGCTGACGACCTGTGGGCCCCTCCCGCCGACCGGTGGGAGGCGCCCACTACGCATGACGCCGTGGCGCACCGAACGCCCCGCGCCCGCCGCCGCGGCTCCGACCGGCGAAACCGCACCCCCGATCCGAGCTTGCAACCGGTCCACTCCGCATGTCATCGGTCGACATCGACATCCGTCACAGGCGGACCAACGAAACCGAACCGAAATCGGTTCTCCTGCTGCCGTCGCGGTACTCAGCGCGGAGTCGCGGTGGCGGAGACGGCGTTGGCGACGGCCACCCGAACCGGGTCGGGGTTCGCCCAGCTCCAGTTCGGGTGGGCACGGTTCGTCAGGAGGACCAGGACCATCCGGCGGTCCGGGCGGACTACCAGGGAGGTGCCGGTGAAGCCGGTGTGCCCGAAGGTGCGGGGGCTGCTGAGCCGGCCCATGAACCAGGGCTGGTCGAGCACGACGCCGAGGCCGTGCGCGGAGGTGCGGTTGGGTCGTTCCGGGTCGACGGCGGGCAGGCCGGTGTTCACGTTGGTGAGCATCTGTCGGGTGATCTCTTCGGACAGGATCCGGGTGCCGTTGTGGATGCCGCCGTTGAGCAGCAACTGCCCGATGACGGCCACCTCGGCGGCGGTGCTGAAGATGCCGGCGTGGCCGGCGATTCCTCCCATGTGGTTGGCGACGTCGTCGTGTACCACGCCGCGGAGCAGCCCTCGGGGGGACCGCGCGTCGGTGGCGACGAGTCGGCTCGCCTGATCTGAGGCGCTGAGCCAGGTCTTGGGGTTGAATCCGGTGTCCTTCAGGCCGAGTGGCCCGGTCAACCCGGTTGTGAGGGCTTGGTCGAGCCGCTGTCCGGTGACCTTTTCGACCAGGAATGCGAGGACCATCAGGCCGACGCTGGAGTAGCGGAAGACCGTGCCGGGGGTTGCGCCGCTGACCAGGGGGGTGGCGAGGACCGCCGCCCGGCGGGCCGCGTCGTCGGGCAGGCCGGCGACTTTGGCTCCGACGGGTAGGCCGCTGGTGTGCGTCAGCAGCATGGCGACGGTGACCCTGGTCTTGCCCGTGCCCGTGAAGCCCGGGAGGTATTCGGCCACGGGCGCGTGGAGATCGAGCCGTCCCTTGTCGACCTGTTGTAGCGCGAGGATCGCGGTGTAGACCTTGGTGATCGAGGCCAGGTCGAAGATCGAGTCGGGCCGCATCGCGACCTGCTTCGACTCGGGCAGCAGCACCGGGCCTGCGCCGTAGCGCAGCGCCTTGCCGACCCGCGCCCGCGCCGTGGTGGTGCCGTTCACCTGGCAGAGCGCGACCGCGCCCGCGTACGCCGGATGCTCGGGGTTGGCGCTGGTCGGGACGAGGTGGCGGTCGAGTTCGCGGAGCAGCCTGCGGTCGGCGGACGTCACGTGGGTGCCGGTGGTGGCTGGCGTAGCGGCCCGCGGAGCCGTGGCCCGTCCCGCTGCGGGCCGTGGCGACGCGGCCGAGGGGCCGGGTCCGGTGGTCGGGCCGGAAGTGGCCGAACGGACCACCTCGCGACAGCCGGCGAGGGTGGCGGCGGCTGCCGCGAGACCGGCGCCGAGCACGGTGCGGCGGTGCAGTGACATGCGCGGCATCATGGCAGTTCTACGCGACCGGATCCATCCTGCCCGGCCGCTCCGTCCCTTCGGGCGGCGTGCCGCGGGCTGGCTGCGGTCAACTGCGACGGAACCAGGGGGCGGCGGTGGTGTCGTTCTTGTAGAAGCTGATCAGCGCTTGGGCGACCTTTTTCCGGCCGGAGGTGCTGGGGTGCACGCCGTCGCTCTGGTAGTCAGCGCAGGACCACTCCAGCCCGTCGCTGCGCCCCGGCACGCCGCCCACCACGTCGTCCGCGCCGAGCCCGTCCGCCCACAGATACGGGCCCCAGGCCAGCCATGGAGCCGGGGCACCGCTGCCGGCGTACGCCAGTCGAGGATCTCCGGCGATCTGGTCCTCGATCAGCCACTTGACGGCAAACGCCTGCTCGTAGGCGCCGGTGCCGCGGGTCGCGGTGGAGTCGTCACCGTAGGTGCGGCTGGACAGGTGGACGATTCGCAGGTTCGGGTACCTGCTCCGGGCGATGGTGACGATGCTGCGTAGGGAGTCCCGTAGCTTCTGCGCCCCGCTGGGGAACGCGCCCAGCCCGTCCCCGGCGAACTGCTGCTTCAGCCAGACTGTCTGCACCTGGGCTGGGGTGACCCCGGCCTGCCTCAGCCGGTCGTTGAGGATCTGCCAAGTGGTGCTGTTCGGGTCAGCCCAGTCGGTCGCAGCACGCCCGCCCTGGGCTCCGTCGACCATCACCAACCGGGGGTTGATGGTGGTGTCACCTGCCGCCGCCTGCATGAACGCCTGGAACTCCTGGGTGGTGTTCGACATGCCGATCGAGGCGAACACGATCCGGCCGTTGGTCGGGTCGGCGGCGCCCGCCGCGTCGCGCGGGACGACCTGGGTGGCCGCCAGGGATCGCCCCGCCGAGTCGTGTGCGGCCGGGCGGGCGTTGACGCCACCCGGGTAGAGCCCGCCCTGCGCACCGAGGTACGTGCCGGTACGCAGGTCCGGCAGCGGCGTGCGACCGGTGTGGGTACGCGTGCAGTCGGATGCCTGTGCAGCGGTGGGTGGACCGGCAACCGCCAGTCCGGCCGCCAGCACCAGGATGCCCAGGGCCGCCGACACCGATCGGCCGCGTGGTCGGTCCTGCCACGAGATGAGTCTCATCCGCTCCTCCACGCTCCACGGCGAACGGCGACGGGACTTCCGGCCTGCACAATATATGGGGATGTGTCGATTGAATAGTGGCGCGGTGGAGCGGACGGCCGAAACCGGCTCAGCCTGTGTTTCTGGTCGGCTGGGTGGAGACGAGCGCCGCGCTGGGGCTGGTGCATCGCCGCGGGTGGGTGAGAATGACGGCATGCCGAGCCGCCTTGCCGTCATCGCCATCGACGCCATCCGACCACAGCTGATCGCCGACTTCTGGTGCTCGGTTCTCGGCAGGCAGGTCGTAGACGAGGATGGTGAGGTGATCACCATCGCAGCCTCCGACCGTTCCTGGCCGATGATCGACGTGGTGGCTGTACCAGAGGGCAAGATGATCAAGAACAGGTTGCATTTCGACCTGCGTGCCGACGGCGTGTCCACCGCGGAGGAGCTTGACCGGTTGCTCGCCCTCGGTGCGCGTCGCGTCGACGTGGGACAGTCCTCCGACGTGAGCTGGGTCGTGCTTGCTGATCCTGAAGGCAACGAGTTCTGCCTGCTGTCACGTCCTGTCCAGGAGCTCTAAGACAGCTTCCGCGGGCTCCGGGCCGAGGCGACCGCTGCGGAGAGCCAAGAATTTCTTGACGGCGATGTCGAGAACACGTGACCGGCTCCGTCCCCGGGGTGAACGTGACCAGAATGGGTCGCACCAGCACCGAGGAGAAGCACGATGGCCAAGTACTTGCTGCTCAAGCACTACCGCGGCGCTCCGGCTGCCGTCAACGACGTGCCCATGGACCAGTGGACGCCGGAGGAGATCTCGGCGCACGTGCAGTACATGCGCGACTTCGCGGCCCGGCTCGAGACCACCGGCGAGTTCGTCGACGGTCAGGCCCTCGCCCCCGAGGGGACGTTCGTCCGGTACGACGGCGAGGGGCGCCCGCCGGTCACCGACGGCCCGTTCGCCGAGACCAAGGACCTCATCGCCGGCTGGATGGTGGTCGACGTCGACAGCTACGAGCGCGCCATCGAGCTGGCCGGGGAGCTGTCGGCCGCGCCCGGGGCGGGCGGGAAGCCGATCCATGAGTGGCTCGAGGTGCGCCCGTTCCTGACCGAGCCGCCCACCATCACGGAGTGACCACTCCGGTGAACGAGGTCCTGCTCCGGAGCCTCACGCCGAGCGTGCTCGGGGTCCTCGTCCGTCGCGGAGCCGACTTCGCGACGGCCGAGGACGCCGTGCAGGACGCGCTGGTCGAGGCGATCCGGGTCTGGCCGGCCGACCCGCCGCGGGATGCGAAGGGCTGGCTGGTCACCGTGGCCTGGCGCCGGTTCCTCGACGCGGCCCGCGCCGACGCGGCCCGCCGCCGGCGTGAGGACCTCGTCGACGAGGAGCCGTTGCCCGGGCCCGTGCCCGCGGTGGACGACACGCTCCAGCTCTACTTCCTGTGCGCCCACCCGTCACTGACACCGTCGTCCGCGGTCGCGCTCACGCTGCGCGCCGTCGGCGGGCTGACCACCCGCCAGATCGCCCAGGCCTACCTGGTGCCTGAGGCGACCATGGCGCAGCGCATCAGCCGGGCCAAGCGCACCGTCTCCGGCGTGCGGTTCGACCAGCCCGGCGACGTGGCCACCGTGCTGCGCGTCCTCTACCTGGTCTTCAACGAGGGCTACTCCGGCGACGTCGACCTCGCCGCCGAGGCCATCCGGCTCACCCGGCAACTCGCGGCCGCGAACGACCATCCCGAGGTGGCGGGGTTGCTCGCCCTCATGCTGCTGCACCACGCCCGGCGCGCCAGCCGGACCGCGCCCGACGGCAGCCTGGTTTCACTGGCCGAGCAGGACCGCGGCCGGTGGGACACCACCTCGATCGCCGAGGGCGTCGAGATCCTCCAGGCGGCCCTCGCCCGGGACCGGCTGGGTGAGTTCCAGGCCCAGGCCGCCATCGCGGCACTCCACGCCGACGCGCCCACCGCCGAGGAGACCGACTGGGTGCAGATCGTCGAGTGGTACGACGAACTCGCGCGCCTGACCGACAGCCCGGTCGTCCGGCTCAACCGCGCGGTGGCCGTCGGCGAGGCCGACGGACCGCGCGCCGGGCTGGCGGCGCTCGCGGCGCTGGACGACTCACTGCCCCGCCACGCGGCGGTGGCGGCGTACCTGCGCGAACGCGACGGCGACCTGGCCACGGCGGCACGGCTGTACGCCGAGGCGGCCCTGAAAGCCCCCAACCTCGCCGAGCGCGACCACCTGACGCGCCAGGCCGCCCGGCTCAACGCCCGCCGGCGCCGCTGACGGGTCGCGCTCGGATCCCTGCCCGCGCCGGTGAGCCGGTGGTAGCGGAGTAGTCGTCCTTCGACCACATCCTCTCCCGGTTCGGCTCGACCAGTCCCTCGTCGGTGAGCCGGTCGAGTGCGCCGTAGCGGGTGCCGAGCCGCAGCGCCGGCCGCCCGCCAGACAGCGCGGCGACATCGCTGTCCCGGGTGCCCGACACACGCGCTCGCCGAGGTACCTGCGGCGCATCGTTCACGCCGGCGTTCCCGGGGGGCGTCCCAGTCCTCGACAGCGTCCCTCACCCGGCCGTAGGAGTTCCTGCGGCGCCGAACCACTTGGCCAGCGCGACCTCGAGCGTCTGCTGATCCTCGCCGACCCACGCGACGTGCCCGTCCGGCCGGAGCAGTACCGCCGGCACGTCCAGCTCTTCGCTGATGTCGGCGACGTGGTCGACCCGGTCGGCCCAGCCGTCCACCGAAAGCCGCCCCGTCTGGTCGAGCAGCAGCCCGCTCCCGGTGCGCATCAGTTCGAACAGCCGCCCACGCTTCAGTTGGAGGTCGCGCAGCCGCCGCCCGAGCAGAGCATGGCCCTCACCGAAGTCGTACCGGATGCTGATCGCCGTGATCTTCTCGATCAGGAACCGGTTGACGTCGTTGAAGTCCATCAGCTGCGCCAACAACCGCCGAACCGCCTGCGGTCCGGGCTCGTTGGTCGTCAGGTGCATCTGTGCACGGGTGTTGGTCAGCACGTCGGCGGCCACCGGATGCCGCTCGGACTCGTAGCTGTCCAGCAGGTCGTCCGGCGCCCAGCCGTTGATGGCCGCCGCCAGCTTCCAACCCAGGTTGAACGAGTCCTGGATCCCGAGATTGAGCCCCTGCCCACCCATCGGCGGGTGGACGTGCGCGGCGTCCCCGGCCAGAAACACCCGTCCGACCCGGTAGCGCTCGGCCTGGCGGGTCGCGTCGCCGAAGCGCGACAGCCAGCGGGGGGAGTGCACGCCGAAGTCGGTACCAGCGTACCTGCGCAGCTGTTGCTTGAACTCCTCGAGCGTCGGCGGCACCGAGCGGTCTTCGACCACGCCCTCCGCCGGCACGACCGCCCGGAACACCCCCGGCTTGCCCGACGGCCCGATCCCGAACCGCTTCTCGGTCTTGCGCACCTCGGTCATCACGTCGGTGATGTCGTCCGGGGACGCCGTCACCTCCATCTCGCCCAGCAGCGTGTCGATTTTCGACGGCTCGCCGGGGAACCCGACCCCGAGCAGTTTCCGAACCGTGCTGCGCCCACCGTCGCAGCCGACGACGAACCGCGCCCGCAACGGCGTCGCAGTTCCATCTCCAAGGCGGACGGCCACGCCGTCGTCGTCCTGCTCCAGCCCGACCACCGCACAGCCGCGCCGGATCTCGGCTCCGACTTCGGCCGCGTGCTCGGCGAGCAGCCGGTCGGTGAGCGTCTGCGGAATGCCGAGCACGTATCCGTGCGCGGTGTCCAGACCGGTGGGAGCGGGCTTTTCGATGCCGGCGAAGAATCCCCGGACGTCGCCGGGACGGATCGGGTACTGCCTGCCGTCTTCGAGGAACCGCTCCAACAGCCCTCGCTGATCCATCACCTCGATACTGCGCACGTGCAGCCCGAGCGACCGCACGAACGGCGGCAGCTCGGCCTCCTTCTCCAGCACGAGCACGTTGACGCCCTGCAGGCGCAATTCGCTCGCCAGCATCATGCCGGTCGGCCCGCCGCCGACGATGATCACATCGAACATGCATTCCCCCATGGTGTGCCGATTCCTGCGCTCGGCCGACGATTGTGCGCCACGACCGGGGTCTTGCCGCAAGCCCGGGGGTGCGGTATATGTTAATAGTGGCAAGGAGTTCTCCTCCTTGCCTTCGTTCTTGTCGGGCCAGTGCGCGCGCAGCCGACCCCACAAGTCACGGGCCCAAACGCGGCCGCCCAGGCTTAGCTGCGCGAGCAGCGGCAGCGTTACCTGGACGGCTGGTGCCAGCTACTCACGAGCTGAGCAGGGTGACCTCCATGATCAGTATCCCGGTCGCCGCTATGGCAGCGAGGGAGTGGACGAGTGCTTCGGTCGGTGTTTCGTCGTTCTTGAACACCTCTTCGAGTGCCGAGATGATCGTAAGAATGGCAGCGAGAGCGACGATGATGAGAACGGTCTCCTACAAGTTCTCGGCCTTGTGGTCGAACCCATTTCCACGACTCGCGGTGCGGCGTAGATCGCCATGAGCCCGAGGACGATTGTGGCCACGGGCTGCGCATCGCCCCATCGACGGGAACGGGTGACTTCGCGGTTCCTCCGTGAGGGCCGGCGGGCCACGGTTACCGGTCAAGCGATGGCTGTCAGCCGAGTGGGACGGGCAGGCCGGCGCGGAACAGTCCTTGTTCGAGCCAGACGGCGGCGCGTACGCCGTCGGCGGCGGCCTGGCTGACGAGGGTGAGTCCGTCGGGTAGGGCGGGCAGGCGGGCGAGGTCGCCGGCGGCGGACACCCCGGGGATGCTGGTCTGGGCGAATTCGTCGACGCGTACGTAGCCGTCGGGCAGCAACTCGGCGCCGACTTGGGCGGCCAGCGGCGCGTGCTGGCGGGTGGGTGCGCGGTGGAACACGGCCTGCCGGTCGAGGGTGGTGCCGTCGGCCAGGTGCAGTTGGAGGGCGTCGAGTTCGCCGGTGACCGCGGTGACGGGCTGTTCGAGTACGGGGATCTTCAGGGCGTCCAGGTTGGCCAGGATCGGTTCGGGTAGCTCGTGGGGGCCGTGGGTGGCTACGACGATGTCGTTGGCGTACCGATCGGCCAGGTAGGCGCGAGCATGACTTGGGCGGGTTCGCGGCCGAGCACGGCGATGCTCTTGCCGCGGGCTTCCCAGCCGTGGCAGAAGGGGCAGTGGAAGACGCCGCGGCCCGAAGCGTTCGGCGGCGCCGGGGGATGGGCCAGGGTTCGTCGATCTGGCCGGTGGCCAGCAGCAGGCGGCGGGCGCGGTGGGTGGTGCCGTCGGTGAGGGTGAGGGCGTCTGGTGTCCCATGTCATTCGACGGAGTCGGGGTGGGGGAGCTCATGCGGCTCGGGTCCGCCGTCGAAGACTGAAACGAAAACCGTTATCGTTCGCAGGTGCTGTCAGTCCCGGTCCGACAAGTGAAGGAGACCTGCTGTGGCCGTACCGAAGCGGAAGACGTCGAGATCGAACACTCGGCACCGGCGGGCGCGGTGGAAGGCCCAGGTGCCGCAGCCGATCCCGTGCCCCTGCCCGCGCAAGGAGATGGTGGTGCCGCACCGGGCGTGCGCGCACTGCGGGCTCTACAAGGGGCGCCAGGTGGTGGGCGAGCCGTGACCGGGCGCCTGCCGGTGACCGTGCTCTCCGGCTTCCTCGGCGCCGGCAAGACCAGCCTGCTCAACCACGTCCTGGCCAATCGGGACGGGCTGCGGGTCGCGGTGATCGTCAACGACATGAGCGAGGTCAACATCGACGCCTCGCTCGTCCGTGGCGGTGGTTCGTTGTCCCGGACCGAGGAGCGGCTGGTGGAGCTGACCAACGGCTGCATCTGCTGCACCCTGCGCGACGACCTGCTCGACGAGGTCGCGCGGCTGGCCCGGCAGGGCCGGTTCGACTACCTGCTGATCGAGTCCAGCGGCATCTCCGAACCGATGCCGGTGGCCGCCACCTTCGCCTTCGGCGTGGAGGGCGGCCAGGTGCTCGACGACCTCGCCCGACTGGACACCACCGTCACCGTGGTGGACGCCGCCGGGCTGCTCGCTCGCCTCGAGGCGGGGGAGACCCTCGAACAGCGCGGGCTGGCCGCGTACGAGGGTGACGACCGGAGCATCGCCGACCTGCTGGTCGACCAGATCGAGTTCGCCGACGTCCTGGTGGTCAACAAGACCGACCTGGTCGACCCGGACGACCTGGCAACGGTGGAGGCGCTGCTGACCCGGCTCAACCCGGCCGCCCGGCAGGTCCGGGCGACGCACGGCCGGGTGCCGCCGGTGGAGATCCTCAACACGGGCCGGTTCGACCTCGACCGCGCGGAGACCGCGCCCGGTTGGGTGGCGGAGCTCAACGGCGAGCACGTGCCGGAGACCGAGGAGTACGGCATCTCCAGCATTGTCTTCCGCGACCATCGGCCGTTCCACCCTGAGCGGCTGTGGGACCTGCTGGCCGGCGGCCTGGACGCCTTCGGTGTGGTGCGCTCCAAGGGATTCCTGTGGCTGGCCAGCCGTCCTGACGTGCAGGCCCTGTGGTCCCAGGCGGGCCCGTCGGGACGGTGTGACCCGGTCGGCGTGCCGGTCGCGGTGTCCGGGGAATGGCCAGACGACCCTGACGAGCGGGCCGAGTTGGAGTCCCGCTGGCATCCCGTCTTCGGCGACCGGCAGCAGGAGCTGGTTCTCATCGGAGTGGGCCTGGACGGCGACGGCCTGCGGGTCGCACTGGCCGCCTGCCTGCTGACCGACAGGGAGATCGCCGCCGGGGAGGACGCCTGGCGGGCCCTGCCCGACCCGTTCCCCGGATGGGACCTCGGCGACGTGCACGACCACGACCATCCGGAACCGGTTCCGGTTTGACGATGCCGACCATCCTGACCCCTGACGACGTCGCGCGGTGGCGGCGCGACTGGGAAGCCATGATGCGCCACTACCAGCCCGGCCGTGACGACCTTGTCGCTGCCGGGCTGGCCGCGGTGGAGACGCGCGGGCCTGCTTTCCGGCGGGTGCTCGACGTCGGCGGCGGCCCGGGCACCACCGCCGAGGCGGTGCTCCGGCGGCGGCCCGACGCGCACGTCACCGTGCTGGACGTCGACCCGGCCCTGCTGGCCCTGACCGATGTCGCCCTACCTCACGTGCGCACCGTTCGTGCGGACATCGGCTCGGCAGGTTGGCTCCCGCTGGCCGGCGGCCCGTACGACCTGGTGCTGGCCCTGATGACCGTGCACTACCTGCCGGCAGACCGGGTGCGCGGCTGGTACGCCGAGGCCCGACAGCTGCTGCGACCGGGCGGTCTGCTGCTCGTCGGCGACGCCATGCCGGACGCACCGGCCGCCGCACCGGTGCAGCCGCAGAGCATCGGGATCGATCCGTGGACCGCCTGGTGGAACACGCTGGCCAGGGAACCGGCCATGGCATCGCTGCTGCAGGACCGGGCGGCAGCCCTGGCTGACCTAACCTGCGCGGAGTTCGTCGCGTCGGTCGACTGGCACCGTAGGGCGGCCCGGCGGGCCGGGTTCGCCGACGGGACGGTGCTCCACCGGTGGGCGGACCACGCCCTGGTGGCGTTCGGCCGGCCCGAGGACGGACCATGAGCACCACTGCGTCCCGCGCGGCGTGCAGGAGCGACTCCAGGCGGGTTTTCTGATCGAAATGCCTCCCAGGGCCGATGACGGGCGGGAGAACTGCCCGGACCAGGGCGAGCCGCCCGCCAGGATCCGGCCGCAGGTCAGTGTCGGGCCACGGCGAGGGGCGTGCTCAGGCTCCGCAGCCGACCTCGCCCGCGAGGCGGTCGCCGGGGGCGACCAGCTCGCGGGCGGGGTATCCGCGCCGCAGCGCTGTTCCGGATGAGCTGTGGCGAAGGCTCGTTGCCCAGGCGACCGGGGCCCGGTCATCTGTGGCGGCGCCGACGAGGCGGGGCGTGTGCCGCCCGGTCGATGCACGCCGTGCTCATCGTGGTTGCTGCCGATCGCGGCGGGCGTACTTGGCGCGGAACTTCTCCACTCGGCCCTCGGTGTCGAGCAGGCGTTGCTTGCCCGTCCAGAAGGGGTGGCTGGCGGAGGAGATTTGCACGTCGATGACGGGGTAGGTGTTGCCGTCGGTCCACTCGATCGTCTGGTGGCTGGTGGCGGTGGAGCGGGTGAGGAAAGCGAAGTCGGCGGCGCGGTCGCGGTAGACGACGGGCTTGTAGTTGGGGTGGATGCCGGATCTCATGCGGGTTCTCCTTCGGTGTCGGTGTCGGTCGGGTCGAGGTCGGCGAGCGGGAAGCAGCCGGTGAACGGGTCGTCGTAGTCGCGCCAGGTGTCCTCGCCGTCGGCGAGTTCGGCGTCGGTGAGCAGGCAGCTGGTGAGGGTGCGGTGTAGGCCGGCAGGGTCGAGGTCGAGGCCGATGAAGACGAGGTGCTGGTTCCGGTCGCCGTAGTAGGGGTCCCAGTCGATGGCGGCGGCGAGCCGGCGGTGGTCGGACGCCTCGTCCCAGTACGGGTCGGGAAGGGCGGCCAGCCAGCGGCCGAGGGAGCCGAGGCTGAGGCCGCCTCCGGCGAAATCCCAGGCGATGACGGCGTCCGGTTGGCTGGCCAGCCACAGGTGCCCTCGGGAGCGGATCACCTCGGCGTTGACCTGCTCGAGGACGTCGTGCAGCCGTCGGGGGTGGAAGGGGCGGCGGGCGCGGAAGACCGCGGACACCACTCCGCAGTCGGAGTGTGGTTCGTGCAGGCCGAGGTGGTGGCCCTCCAATCCACGGGTCAGGACGCCGGGGGTTTCGGTGCGGTGCCGGTGGGTGCCGCGCAGTTGGCGGGTCAGCGCGGCGGCGTCGATCTGGTCGCCGTCGACGCGTATCTGCGTCGCCCATGGCGCCATGCGCTCCAGCAGCACCGACAGCCGGCTGGTCTCGTACGCACCCTCCCGTGACTGCCCCCACAGGACGAGGGTGTCGACGTACTCGATCTGGCGGACGATGACGTCGGCGAGCCCACGGTCGTCGTTGTCGGCGGCGTGGATGCCGAGAGTCTTGAGGTCGTCGGTACTGGCCAGCCCGTCGAGCAGGTGCTCCGCGTCGACGATGGTGACGAACGAGTCGACGTGCAGCAGGTCGGTGATCGGCGCGCCGTCGACCAGGCAGTGCGCGCAGACGGCGGCGACGGCTTCCGGCTCGACCACCTCCGGCAGCATCAGCACCAGATCCCGGTGCGGGTGGGCGCGCGCCAGCCGGGCGAGGGTCGGCAGCACGTCCTCGCGCAGGGTGCAGGAGACACAGCCGTGGGCGAGTGCGATGCGCTCGTCCTCGAGTGTTCCCTCGCTGTCGCGCACGATCCGGTGGACGGTGCCGGCGCCGAGGCCGGCGAGGTCGTGCCGGACCAGCAGCAACGACGGGTCCGCCGCGAGCAGGCTGCGGGCTGCGGCGTACGTGGCGGACGGCCAGAAGCCGCTGAGCACGGTCAACGACGGTCGGGCGTCGGACGCCGGAACTCCGGCGTCGGCCGGTGCGAGCGGGGACGTCGACATCACAGTCCTCTCGACTTAGTTGAAAACGATTGTCATTATAAGCACGTGGTCGACGGCGAGCGGCAGGCGAGGTCTTCTCGCGTGAGAGCGCCGGGGTGGCCCGGCGGCGCCGGTGGCGAGGTGGTCGCGGTGCGGGTGCCGCCGTCCCCGGCGTCCGGTCGGCACCGACGTGGCCAGCCCGCTGCGGCTGCCGAGCCGGCTCGGCCCCGGCGGGTCCACGGCTCCGCCGGCCGTCCTCGGCCATTGCCCTGGAGGCGCCGCGGGTTCGGTCGAGGTCGTTCGGGGCCCCGAGTGGAGGCCATCCGACCGGCCACGGTAAGAATGAAAACGATTATCGTTACGGCGCTTCATTCCTGAAGGAGTAATCCGTGTCCCGTCGCTGTGATGTCACCGGCGCGAAGCCAAGCTTCGGCAACGCCGTGTCCCACTCCCACCGGCGCACCCGCCGCCGATGGAACCCCAACCTGCAGAACCACCGCTACTGGCTGCCCTCGGAGCGACGCTGGGTCCGTCTGACGCTGACCGCCAAGGCGCTGAAGACGGTGGACCGCAAGGGCATCGAGAAGGTCGTCGCGGAGCTGCGCGCCCGGGGGGTGACGGTCTGATGGCTCGGCAGACCGACGTCCGCCCGATCGTCCGGCTGCGCAGCACCGCCGGCACCGGCTACACGTACGTCACCCGCAAGAACCGCCGCAACGACCCCGACCGGCTGGTGCTGCGTAAGTACGACCCGGTCGTCCGCCGGCACGTCGAGTTCCGGGAGGCGCGCTGACATGGCCCGCAAGAGCCTTGCCAACCGACAGGCCCGCCGCGCCGACCTCGTCACTCGCCACGCGCCGCATCGCGCCGAGCTGAAACGGACCATCGCCTCTCCGGACACCGACCCGGCGGTGCGGGACGACGCCGTCCGCCAACTGGCGCAACTGCCCCGCGACTCCAGCCCGGTGCGGCTGCGCAACCGGGACGTCATCGACGGCCGACCGCGAGGTGTGCTGACCCGCTTCGGGTTGTCGCGAGTGCGGTTCCGGGAGCTGGCGCTGCGGGGCGAGCTGCCGGGGATCCGCAAGGCGTCCTGGTGACGACGCCACCCACCGCGCTGGCATCCGAGTCGACGAGGTCGGCGCACCCGACGGGTGCGGGTGCGGGAAGAGGAATGACCAGGCCGTAGGCCGCGGGACACGGACGGATGTCATCGAGGGGAGCACTGCCGCCGGCGTGGTGTCCACGCCGGCGGCCGCCTCGATCGCCCGAAGGGTGGCAGCTGACCGCCGGACCGGTCGGCAACCGGTCCGGCAGCTGGTCGATACCAGACCGTACGGTCAGGGCAGGGTGATGCGTACCTCGATCCGGCCGTCGTGCGGGACCCGCAGTGTGTGCACCCGTCGCCGGGTGTCGCGCAGATAGGTCCGGGACGTGTCGGTCACGGTGGCCGGCCGTATGCTGTCCCAACTGATCGTGATGACGGTGTCGCCGCGACGGATGGTCAGGCCGTCGGTGCTGGCAGCCGCGTTGGCGCCGTAGGCGACCGGGGTGCCGTCGGCGAACGTTACGACGTCCTGCGGTTGCAGCACCAGTGGGATCTGCTCGGTCGCGGTCGACGTGGCCCGTACCGAGCGAATCACGCTGTTCCGGGTGACGGTCAGCTCGGTGGTGATCCGCGAGTCCGGCAGACGGTAGCGCACCCGCACCGGTGCGTCGCCGGGGGAGAGGGATTTCCCGTCCCACTCCCGGTCGCCGACCTGGTATTCGGCGAGCAGGTTGCTCCGGCCGTCCGGGTTGCCGTTGGGCAGCCGCGTCGACCAGCAGCCGGTGTCGCTCTGCTGGGCGTGCACGATGGTGCCGGCCGCCGGGTGCCAGAGGAAACCCGGTCCGCTGCGGACCGTGCTGGTCGGCCGGGTTCCGAAGAACGCTCCGAAATAGAGCCCGGGCCGCTTGACGTAGAGGTAGTCCTGGTCGAAGGCGGTATCCCGGCGCACCTCGGCGAACTCCGGCCGCCGCAGGTAGGGCAGCGCCGCGATGGCCCGCTCCTTCTCGGCGTTGCTCGGCAGCGTCTCCCCGTACGGCGCGTGCGCGATGATCCGGGGCGAGGTGTCCTGCTTGGCCGGTCCAGGGGCGGGACCCGGCTCGGTGGCCCAGGCGGCGCGGGCGGCGGCCCGGTCCTCCCTGGATGTGAAGAACGCGCCGAGTTCCGGCAGGTCGGGGATGAAGATCGAGCCAAGGTTGCTGCGGTCCGGGTCGGGGATCACGTTGTCGTAGTAGGCGACGCTGGTCCGGGCGGACATGGCGTAGTAGGTGAGCCAGCCCGAGCCGTCCGGCTCGCGGAGCAGGTTGTAGCCGAACCACTCGGTGAACCGGCGGGCCATCCCCAACACGGCCCGGTTGCCGGTGAGCAGATAGATCTCCGCCAGCTCCGGCAGCATCACCTCGAAGTTGTAGTTGATGTCCATGCCGGTCGGGTCGTAGAAGAAGCCGGCCGGACTCTGTCCGTGCTCGGCCAGGAAGCCGATCCGCTCGGTGAGCCGGGCGGCCAGCGCGGAGTCCGGGTGGAGCCGCAGCGCCAGGGCCGCGCCGGCCAGGCCGCCGGCGACCTGGTTGGTCCACTGGACCGGGGTACGCCAGATGCCGTTGGCCGGATTCAACAGCCAGCCGATCCCGGCGTGCAGGGCCCGTTCGATCTCTGCCCGCCGCTGCGGCAGCGCGGCCGACTGCCGCAGGTTGGCCAGGGTCTTTGCCAGGTAGCCGAGGCCGAAGCCGGTGGCCGCCAGCGAGTGCTCGTTGGGGTCGTACTCCGGCCAGGACCCGTCGTCGTGCTGGAGCCCGAGGTAGTGCCCGAGCGCCGCGTCGAGCCGCCCGGCCAGCGCGGCGTCTCCGGCGTACGGATTCCACGGCCGCTGGTTGGCGTGGAACCAGCTCAACGTGTAGACGTGCTCCTGCACCCGGGCGTTGTACGGCGCGTTCGGGGAGCGCCACCAGCCGCCGCCCATGAACCCGTGGCGGGCCGTGTCCTCGATGTCGTTGGTCATCGCCGGCAGGATCGCCAGGTAGCCGGCGAACCGCTGTTCCAGCGGGGCGAACAGGGTCCGGTCCGGTGCTCCGGGCGGCAGTGGGGCCAACAGCGGCAGGCCCGACGCGGTGGTCTCCGACGCTACGGCGAGCGCCCGGGGCGCTACGGCGAGCAGCGCTGCTCCGCCCGCTGCGGCGGCCAGCAACGCTCGGCGGCTGAACATGGTCGGGGTCGGATCGTTGGCCATGATGGTCCTCCTGTCGGAACGGGCAGGGGGGTCGGAGCGGAATCGGCGACTCGGACGAGGCACGGGGGACCGACCGGCGGTCGCGGCGAGGGCGGCGTCGGGGCACGGCCAACCCGACACCATCAGTGACGAAGGGTGCGGTAGGTGTCTGGCTGATCCGAGTGCCGAGTGTGGTCCCGGGCGATCCGTCGAGTCAAGAAGCTAATACGAATTAGCCGCGCACTTCTCGGCCGTCGGGTCAGGCGCTCGGGCTCTTGACCCGGCCGCTCGCCGCAGCCAAGGATGACATCCGGCCGTTATCCGTCCGTCCATGGTGGACATCAGTCGTCACTCAACGTGACGGTGGCTGGTTCGGATCGGCCGACGCGACCAGACGAAAATGGGGTACGCCATGCCGCTGACCGACCTGCCGTTGGCCGAGCTCGCCGGATACCGGCCGGTGCGCCGCGAGCCTGCCGACTTCGACGACTTCTGGGCCGACACCCTGGCCGAGGCGGCCCGACGTGAGCTGGATGCCACCTTCGAGCCGGTCGACTCGCCGCTGCGGGTGATCACCGTCCACGACGTCACGTTCAGTGGCTTCGGCGGCGACCGGGTCAAGGCGTGGCTCGCCGTCCCGACCGGTGCCGAGGAGCCGCTGCCGTGCGTGGTGGAGTTTCCCGGTTACGGCGGCGGCCGGGGCCTGCCGCACGAGAACCTGCTCTACGCCGCCTCGGGCTATGCCCACCTGTTCATGGACGTACGCGGCCAGGGCAGCGGGTGGAGCGCCGGAGCGACCCCCGACCACGAGCCGGCCGGCGGCAACCCGCAGCATCCCGGCTTCGTCACCCGGGGCGTGCTCGACCCCCGGACCCTCTACTACCGGCGGGTGGTCACCGACGCGGTGCGCGCCGTGCAGGCGGCCCGGGCGCATCCGCTGGTCGACCCGGACCGGGTGGTGGCCACCGGGATCAGCCAGGGTGGCGGGCTGTCGCTGGCGGTCGCGGCCCTCGACCCCCGGCTGCGCGCGGTCGCGCCCGACGTGCCGTTCCTCTGTGACTTCCGGCGTGGCGCCGAGCGGGCCACCGCCGGCCCCTACCAGGAGATCGTCAACTACCTGAAGGTCCACCGGGGCAACGTGGAGCGGGTCTTCGACACGTTGAGCTACGTCGACGGGGTCAACTTCGCCATCCGCGGGCGCTGCCCGGCACTGTTCAGCGTGGCGTTGATGGACGCCAGCTGCCCGCCGTCGACGGTGTTCGGCGCCTACCACCACTATGCCGGCCCGCGCCGGATCGAGGTGTACCCGTTCAACGGACACGAAGGCGGTGAGTCGGTGCAGGACGAGGTCCGGTTGCGGTTCTTCGCCGAGGTGCTGGCCGCTGGAGGAAACCGGGGCGGCGAGGAGAACGGGGCGGCGGAGTAGCTCGGCGTGAACCCTCGGGTTGCTGATGACATCAGCCAGGGATGTCCCGCTGGCGGGGATCTTGCCCCTGCCCTCCGGGTCGCGCCGGATTACCTCGGTTGCCTGGTCCGGCCGGCCGCGCCGCTGGGACGATCCGTAGGTGGGGGCGGAACCGCGCGAGTGCGTACCGGAGCGGCCGGTGGGGCGGCGCCGGGTGGACTGGCGGCAGTGGGCGCCGCTGACCCTGCTCACCCTGGCCGTGCTGGTCGGCGCCGGGTTATGGCTCGCCGGGCTGCCGGAGGCGGCCCAGCTGGTCTGGGCGGCGGTGACCCTGGTGGCACTGCTGCCGGCCACCTGGTCGACGCTGCGGCAGGTGTGGCGCCGGCAGTTCGGGGTGGACGTGATCGCCGTCCTGGCGCTGTTCGGCACGCTGCTGGTCCGCGAGTACCTGGCCGGCGCGGTGATCGCCGTGATGGTCGCCACCGGGCAGGCACTGGAGGACTACGCGCAGCGCCGGGCCAGCCGTGACCTGCGCGCGCTGCTGGAACGGGCACCCCGGCAGGCGCGGCGACGTACCCCGGACGGCGGGATCGAGGTTGTGCCCCTGGACCAGGTGGCGGTGGGAGATCGGCTCGTCGTCGGCCCCGGCGACGTGGTGCCGGTGGACGGGACAGTCGAGGAGGCCGCGACCCTGGACGAGTCGACGGTCACCGGCGAATCGCAGCTGGTCACCCGCTCCGCCGGTGAGCAGGTCGTCAGCGGTGTGGTCAACGCCGGCGCCGGGTTCGGGCTGCGGGCCGGCAAGAGCGCGGCAGAGAGCACGTACGCGGGCATCGTCCGGCTCGCGGAGGAGGCCACCGCGCACAAGGCCCCGATGGTTCGGCTCGCCGACCGGTACGCCGCCGCGTTCGTGCCGTTCACCCTAGTGCTGGCGGGGCTCGCCTGGCTGCTCAGCGGCCAGTTCCTGCGGGCGGTGGCGGTGCTGGTGGTGGCCACCCCCTGCCCGCTGCTGCTGGCCACCCCCATCGCGATCGTCTCCGGGCTGTCCCGGGTGGCCCGGCGCGGCGTACTGGTCCGCGACGGCGGGTCGCTGGAGCTGTTGGGCCGGGCCCGCACCCTGCTGATGGACAAGACCGGCACGCTCACCACCGGCCGCCCCCGTGCCGCCGAGACGGTGGTCGCGCCCGGCGGCGACCGGGACGAGGTGCTGCGGCTGGCCGCCTCCGTCGAGCAGCTCTCCCCGCACGTGTTTGCCGCCGCCCTGGTCCGGCAGGCCCGCGAGCAGGGGCTGCCGCTGGCCGAGCCGGCCGACGTCACCGAGGAACCGGGGCGCGGGGTTACCGGCCGGGTGGACGGCCGCCTGGTCCGAGTCGGGCAGCTCACCGGCGAACCACCCGAGTGGGCGCGTCGGGTGCACGAGCGCGCCGAAATGGCCGGCCGCTCCACTGTCTGGGTCAGCGAAGACCGCACCCCGCTCGGCGCGATCCTGCTGGAGGACCCGGTACGTCCCGACGCCCGGCGTACCGTGCGGCGGCTCCGGGAGGCCGGCCTCCGCCGGCTGATCATGGTCACCGGCGACCGGTCGGAGACCGCTCGGCAAGTGGCGCAGGCCGTCGGCGTGGACGACGTGATCGCCCAGTGCTCGCCGCAGGAGAAAGTGACCCGGGTCCGGGAGGAGTCCGGCCGGGCGATCACGGTGATGGTCGGCGACGGCGTCAACGACGCCCCGGCCCTGGCTGCGGCGCACGTGGGCGTGGCAATGGGCGCCACCGGGGCGACGGCGTCCGCCGACGTCGCCGACGCGGTGCTCACCGTGGACCGGCTGGACCGGCTCGCCGACGCGGTCGACATCGCCCGGTACGCGCGCCGCATCGCGGTGCAGAGCGCCACCGTCGGGATGGGCCTGGCCGTCGTCGCCATGATCGCCGCTGCGGCCGGCGGGCTGCCCCCGGTCGCCGGCGCCTTCCTCCAGGAGGGCATCGACGTGCTGGTGATCCTCAACGCGTTGCGCGCCCTCGGGGGCGGCCTGCGCCGCCGCGACGTCCCGCCGGAAACCCGGAAACTGCTCGACCGGTACGCCGGCGAGCACGGCGGGGTGCGGGACGTGCTGACCCGGCTGCGCGACACCGCCGACCTGGTGGCGACCCGCCCCGACGCGCTGGAGTGCGTGCCGGCGCTGCGCGACGTGCACCGCCGCCTGGTCGACGAGGTGCTGCCGCACGAGGCGGCCGAGGAACGCCACCTCTACCCGGCGTTGGCGGGCCCGCTCGGCAGCGACGACGCGACCTCGACGATGAGCCGCGCACACGTGGAGATCCACCGGCTCATGAACCGGATCGGCGGCCACCTGGCCCAGCACCCGGACGGCCGGCTGCGCCGCGAGGAGGTGCCCGACCTGCTGGCCGCCCTGTACGGCCTGGACGCCGTGCTCCGGCTCCACCTGGCCCAGGAAGAGGAGGACTACTTCTCCCTCAACCCGACCTATGCACCAGAAGGTTAGGGGTTCGAGTCTTTCGGTAAGTGCAGACGTCGTGGTCGACATGTTCCGCCCCGACCGGTGGGAGGTCCTCGGCGCTTGCTGGTCATGCGCCGCCCCGTCCCGCCGCTGGATCGCCAGGTCGGCGGGACGGGTGCGGCCGGGGTCAGCTGGTGAGGTCGCGCCGGTTGAACGCGGTGACGGCGACCAGCACGAGTACGGCGATTGTGGCGCAGAGGATGCCGAGGTCGGCCCATTGAAAGCCGTTTCGGAGCGGTTCGTTGCCGATGTAGTAGTGGAACGGGGAGGCGTAGCGGATTGCGTCGGCGCCGATCTGGCCGGCGAAGGTGTTCGCCGCGTACCCGAGGACACCGATGCCGGCGCTGCCGCCGAGCGCGGCGGCCCGGCTGCCGGTGACCGCGCCGATGGTGACGGCGATGGTGCCGAAGAGGGTGGCGAGCAGCGCCAGCGCTGTGCATTGGGCGGCGAACTGGTCCACGCGGATGGTGTCGAGCTGGGCGCTGCCGCGGACGGCGAGCATGGCGAGCAGGACGAGGCTGGCGAGGGTAGAGGCGCCGACGGCGAGCGCGCCGCAGCGGTGCAGCAGGAGCCGGGTACGGCTGACGGGGTGGGCGAGGAGCAGGTCGAGGTAGCCGGCCTCCTCGTCACCGGCGATGGCCCGGGAGCCGGTGGCGACACCGTAGCTGACGGCGATCAGGGGGAGAATGATGCCGAACACGCTGGAGCCGAGGTAGCCGGCGGCGCTGGCGATGTCTTCCATGTTGAGGGCGTCGCGCAGCGCGGGGGAGAAGCCCTCGACGGCTTGGCCCATCGCGCCGTTTGCGACCTGGGGGTAGAAGCCGGCGTACACGGTGCCGACCAGGGCGGTGCCGACGGCGAAGCCCGCGAGGCTGCGGCGGGAGTCCCAGAGGGTCTTGGTCAGGACGTTAGGCATGACTGGTCTCCTTGGCGCCGGTCTCGGCGGGGTCGGTCTGTCGGTAGTAGGCGAAGAAGAGTTCTTCGAGGTCGGGTTCGCTGGCGCGCAGGCTCGCGACTTGGTGGCGGGCGAGGACCCGGATCAGCGCGTCGGGGCCGGTGGCCAGGGCGAAGCGGGCGCTCGGGCCGTCGACGGTCAGGTCGGACACCCCGGGCAGTGCGGCGAGGGCCGCCTGGTCGATCGGGCCGGCGAAGGTGATCTCGAAGCGGTGCACGGCGTGGTCGCGGAGCCGGGCGACGGTGTCGAGGGCGACGAGGCGGCCCTCGCGGATGATGCCGACCCTGTCGGCGACCGCTTGGACCTCGGTCATGATGTGCGAGGACATGAAGACGGTCTGTCCGGCGGCTTTGGCCTCGCGGACGAGGTCCAGGAAGGTCTGCTGTACCAGTGGGTCCAGCCCGGAGGTCGGCTCGTCGAGAATCAGCAGGTCGGGTTCGTGCATGAAGGCCTGCACCAGGCCGACCTTCTGTCGGTTGCCCTTGGACAGCGTCCTGATTCGAGTGGACAGGTCCAGATCCAGGCGGGCGGCCAGGTCCGTTATGCGGGTCTTGGGAACCCCGCCACGCAGGTCGGCCAGGAAGGTCAGACACTCCCCGACCCGCTGGCGCGGGTCGACCACGAAGTCGCCGGCCAGGTAGCCGATCCGGTGGTGCAGCCCGACCGCGTGCTCGCGCGGGTCGCGGTCGAACAGCCGTGCCCGGCCGCTGGTGGGCCGGATCAGATCCAGCAGAAGCCGGATGGTGGTCGACTTCCCTGCCCCGTTCGGCCCAAGGTAGCCGAATACCTCGCCCTCGCTCACAGTCAGGTTGAGGTCGACCAACCCGCGGCGAGATCCGTACGTCTTGCTCAGCTTCTCCAGCCGAATCACGTCTCCCATGAGCCCGACAGTACCGAAGTTTCAGAAATCTCTGAAGGATTTGAAGTGTTAATCTCGTCAAGATGAGCGACGAGAGGACCCCGATGTCAGTGTTGAGTGATTCCGCGGAGCGCCTTGCCCTGACTCTCACCCAGGGGGGCATGCAGCGGATGACCGCGCGGGTGCTCGCGGCGCTACTCTTCACCGAACGGGACACACTCACGGCCGGTGAGATCACCGAGTTGCTGACCATCAGCTCCGGCAGCGTCTCGACGGCCTTGAAGTCACTCACCTCGGTCGGGCTGGTCGAGCGGGTTCCCGCCCCTGGCAGTCGTCGGGAGCACTTCCGCTTCCGTGAAGGTGCCTGGGCCATCCTGATGTCGGATCAGAACCAGTTGGTGAAGGTGATGCGCGAGGCTGCCGAGCAGGGCATCGCGGTCACGGGTGAGGACAGCGCGGCGCATCGCCGCCTAGTCGAAATGCGCGACTTCTACGACTATCTCTGGCGGGAGCTGCCCGCCCTGATCGACCGGTGGCGAGCGCAGCACCGGATTCAGTAGCTGTCGCGGCGAACGCGCCGTACGGGCCGTCCTGGGAGCAGATGACCCGCTGTCGCAGCCGATGCTGACCCCGACCCGGCTGGGGATCGCCGAATCGGAGCGGCTCATGCTCGGCACGGTGAAGTGGGTGAACACCCCGCAAACCGGTCAGCGGCGGGTGATCCAGGGCCGCTGCTGGTCGACCGGTGTGGCTGCTGCGGTGACGCGGATCGCGTAGACCGTGCCGGCCCCGGATGGTTGGCGGCCGAGCCAGGTGTGGCCGGTCAGGTGGCACCAGGCGGGTAGGTCGATGGGCGCGGCGGGGTCGGTGGCGATGACGTGCACGACGGTGCCCGGCGGGACGACGTCGATTTCCTTTCGCAGGCGGAGCAGGAGGGTGACGCAGAGAAGGCCGCTGCCGTCGACGGTGCGGACGGCAGGATCGGTGGGCGGGTTCATCGGATCCTCGTGGTGGCGGTGATAGCGGGCAGGATGGTGAGGGACACGAGGCCGCCGACGAGCGCCAGGAGCGGACAGCCGGCGGCGGAGACGACCAGGCCGGAGGCCAGGCCGCCGGTGGCGCCGGCGACAGCGATCGACACGTCCACCATGCCCTGGGTCCTGGCCCGGTTGGCCAGGGGCACCGCGTCGGTGATCATCGCGGTGCCGGCGACGAGGCCGAAGTTCCAGCCCAGTCCGAGTAGGGCGAGGGCGATGGCGAGCAGGCCGACGGAGTCGCCCGGAGCGGCGGCGGCGAGGACCCCGGCAGCCAGGGTGATGCTTCCCCAAGGCGGACGTCGCCTCCGCGCTCGACGGGTTCAACTCCTTCCACCCTCTCGGGCGTACTGGAGACCCCGACGACGTCGCCGCCACGGTGGCATTCCTGCTGTCGGGCCAGACCGGCTGGGTCACCGGCGCGGTCTGGGACGTCGACGGCGGCGTCATGGCCGGGCGCAACTAGCCCCGGCCCCGTGGACCATGCCGCACGCCTGGCGTACCGGTGTCAGGCGGTGTCGGGCTGCCGCAGCGGCACAAGCAACGCCGCGGGCGTCCTGCGGCGGTGCCTTGCCGCCTCGTTCGGCGCACTGCGCGAACCGCAGCCGGCGCCTTCGACCAGCATCAGGCGGGCGGCGCGGCGCGGCGAGTGGTCACCTGCCCAGCTGTCGCAGGTCGAAACCGTAGGTGTCGCCCACGTGCGAGCGGAGGGCCTCGGCGAAGCCCTGGGCGTCGTCGGCGCGTAGGCAGGCGATGAGGTCCTCGTGTTCGGCGATGATGGCTTCGCAGCGGGCCAGGAGGGTCTCGCCGTAGCTCAAGAGCAGGAAGCGCTGACGGTCGGCGAGTCGGTCGTTGAGTTCGAGCATCACCAGATTGCCGCCGACCTCGACGAAGGAGCGATGGAAGGCGATCGTGAGCTCGATGAAGCAGTTCACGTCGCCGTCGGCGAGTGCTTGCTTCTGTTGGTCGATCTCCTGCTCAAGGCGTGCGGCGAGGGCCAGCCGGCGCTCCGGTGTGGCGCGCTGCACCGCCCTGGCCTCGAGCATGAGCCGGGCGTCGGCGAGATCCTCTGCGACCTTTTCGCTCATCCTGCGCACGAGAGCGCCGCGCTTGGGGTACACGGTGATCCAGCCCTCGTCCTGGAGCCGGGCCAGGGCGGCTCGCACAGGGGTGCGACTGACGCCGAGCTCGGCGGCGAGACTGGCTTCGCCGAGCATCGTGTCGGGTTTGTGTGCTCCGTTGAGGATGCCTGCACGGATGGCCGCGTAGGCGCGCTCGGAGGCGCTCTCTGTCGTCGACATGGGAACCATCTTCTCCGGACCGGAGTGGGTGCCGGTAACCGCCGCGGCTACCGCGCTACTCGCCCCCGTGCTGGTCGGGGGACGTGTGCTGTTCGCAGACCGCTGACCGCCGGCGGTGGACGAGCCACGTGGCCGCAAGGACGAGAAGGGCGGCCAGGACGATGGCCAGATCGGAAATGCGCGAGGCGCCATCCAGAGCGCGGGATTCGACGGTGAACTGCTGGGAGGTGTCGAGGATGCCGCTGAGCGAGGCGGTGCCGTCGGTGACGACGAGCAGGACGCCCAGGCCGATGCCCAGGCCCCCGCTCACGATCTGAGTCCAGGTATTGGTCCACCGGCCGATGCGGAGCTGGCGGGGACGCACCAGGCGGCGCACCCACGGCACTCTCGACCAGGCGATCGCCAGCACGAACAGCGGGACGGCCATACCGAAGGCGAACACGGCCAGGACAATCCCACCGTAGAGCGGGTCGCCGCCGAGCGCGGCCAGGGCCAGTACGGAGCCGAGAACAGGGCCCGCGCACACGCCGGCCAACCCGTAGACGGTGCCGAGGAGGAACACCGACGCAGTCGAAGTGGTCTCCCCGGCGGAGGCGCGGCCGAAGGCCGGCAGGGAGACGCCTGCGACCTGCACCAGCCCCAGCACAATCACGACGCCAGCGGCGAGGGTCACCAGAAGAGCGCGGTGCTCGCTGATGACCGCACCCAGACTCCCGGCGAGAACCCCGATGGGCACGAGGGTCGTCAGCAGGCCCAAGTAGAACACCGTGGTGCGGGCAACCAGCCGAGTGGGGTTGACGAAGGCGTAGGCGAAGAAGGCCGGCAGCAGCATCACCGAGCACGGGCTCAGCAAGGTGAGGACGCCTCCGACGAGGGCTCCGGCCAGGCCGATGCTCACCGCGGGCCAGCCTTCGCGAGCTGAGAGTCGAGAAGCTGCCGGAACGCGGCGAGGGGCTGAGCGCCGGACAGTGCCTGGTCGCCGGCGACGAAGAACGGGACGCTGGTGATCCCCAGTTGATGGGCGTCGCTGGTGGCGGCATTCGCCGCGTCGCGCAGATCCTTGCGGTCGAGGTCGCTCTCGAATGCCGCCATGTCGGGGACACCAGCAGATTGGGCGAACGCGATCAGCTTCTTGCGGGACAGGTCAGGATGCTTGTTCTCTGGGGCGGCGCCGTAGACCGCGGCCAGGTACTGCATGAAGCGGCCCTGCTCGGCTGCGGCGCGCAGCGCGACGGCGGCGTCGACCGATTGGTCGCCGAAGAAGGCCACGTCACGGAACTCGTAGCGAACCTTTCCGGTGTCGACGTAGTCCTTGAGCAGCGCTGGCAGGGTCTGCTGGGCGAACAGGGCGCAGTAGGGGCAGCGTAGGTCCGCGAACTCGACCAGGACCACCGGCGCATCGACGTCGCCGACGGCGAGGGGGTCCTTCGGATCGCGTAACGCGATGGGGTCTGCCGCGTCCGTACCGCCGGACGGGGTTCCGGCGGTGCCGTTCGTCGCCGACCGTGCGGCACCCGTCTTACCGCTGCCGGACCCGGCAATGGCCACGACGAGGAGGAACACGGCCGCGACGGCGAGCGCCACGTTGAGCCTGCGGGCGTTGCGCAGCCGCCGCTTCAGAACCTGCATCGACGCCGAGGAGGAGGACGAGGAAGATCGGGTAGCAGACACACATCTAGGATACATGCTGTGCACATGTGGAATACCTAGTGGGTGGGCGGTGCGGACGCGCCAGAAGGCCGCTTCGAGCGGCTCTGGAAAGGGTGGCACGGGCCCCGAACGCGATGAGACGCAGAGCCGGCGCTGGGCGCTGAGGATCCGCGGATCCTCAGCGCCCAGCCCGAGAACTGCTCGGCGGTCCGGGACGGCTACTCGCAGCCCAGGGCCTCCTTGTACCCGACGGGCGGGCTTCCGGCGGCCACCTTGTCGGCGGTCTCCCAGAACACCTCCGGCCAGTCGCCCTCGTCGTTCATCTGGTGTAGCACCTTCCACTTGTGGCTACTGCGCAACGCGTCCGCGGCCCGCTGGAGGGCGGCGTCGTCGCCGGCCTCCTTCGCCCGCAGCCATTCGGCGATCCATCCGCAGCCGATCCGGCTGGTCACCTTGGCACCGAACTGGTAGGCGTCGTTGGTGCCGAGGCCGTTCAGTGCGGCGATGTCGAAGCCTGGAGGGAGCGGCACGTCGGCGAGCACCTTGGCCGCCTGCTCGTTCACCCGCTCCGGTGTGACGATCTCGGCCGGAAGCGCGGCCAGCCAGGTGCGGGCGTCGACGCGGACCACGTCGGCGACAACGCGATCGAACTCGCTCCGCGTCCAGGCGCTCCCGGTACGCAGTTCGACGAAGGAACCGTCGCGGGGACGGAGCATGACGGCGAAGTCGCTCGCGCTGTACCGGAACAGGTCGGCCGGCCAGCCGTCGACCTTCACCGGTTCCGGCTTGCTGACCTGGAGCCGATCCTTGTGGTAGTCGTCGTACTGGGCGGCCGGGTACCAGTTCATCTCCAGTCGCCGTCCGCCGTTGCTGAACGCGATGGTGCCCTCCTTCTCGGCGAACCCGTAGACGGTGGTCGCCTTCCAGCCAGGCTGGTCGATCAGCAGCCGCGGGTTCTCCTCGGCCGCCTTGAGCACCATCGCCGAATACGCGGCCGGGTCCGTCGCTCCGGAGGTGATCGGCGGGGTCGCCGGGTGCCCTTCCGGCTGATCGACTTCCATGATCGAGACGGCCAGGACACCGGCGAGAAGGGTGGCCGCGACGCCTGCGCCGGCGAGCCCGCTCATCATGCCGCGGCGCGCCCGGGGGCGTTTGCCGGGCGGCTCGGCGACGGGTCCGAGGGTCGGCACGGACATGATTTCCTCCAAGAGGTTCTGCGCGGCCCCGTCGAGGTGCCTGATGACACCGGGTCGGTACGGGTCGGCGTCTCGGACCATCCGGCCGAGGTGCTCGTCGGTCATCTGCCCTCCTCCGAGGTGCGTGCTGCCATGACGTCGAGTACATGTCCGGGCGGGCCGAGGTCGTCACCGACGAGATCTCGCAATCGGGCCCGGGCACGTGACAGCCGGGTACGGACCGCAGCCGGGCTGACGTGAAGGACCGCAGCGGCCTCGCGCGGCTCCAGGCCCTCCCAGAAGGTCAGCATCAACACCTCGCGATCCAACTCACCCAGGCGGGCCAGCGCGGCCCGGACCGTGAGCCGTTCGGGCACCTCGCTGCCCGGGTCGACGGCGACGGCGACCCTGAGTCGTTGCCGCAACCGTTCACCGAGCCGATCCCGGCGCACTCCGCCGCGGTGGTGGTTGGCCAGCACCCGTCGGGCCACGCCGTACAGCCACAGCCGAACCTCAGCCTCCGGCGGCATGTCACGGCTGCGCCGCCAGGCGACGAGAAACGTCTCGGCGACCACGTCCGCCGCGTCTTCGGGCTGCTCGACGCGCCGCATGGCGTACGCCAGCAGCGGCTCGAAGTTCGCCGCGTAGACGCGTCGGAAGCGGTCCTCGTGCTCGGTCCCCGAACCCACGTGTACTCCATGTCCGGGCGAGCGCCCATCGTGACAGGCTCGACCCGGAAATCGCGGCGCTCGCCGGGCCGACCTCGATTCGGGTCCCGCCGAGGCGGCACGGGGATGGCGCGTACGAGGCGGTCAGGTGTGCAGCGCCGTGGTCAGCAGGTCGTACGTGGCCTTGTCGAAGGCGACGAGGCGTACCTGCCCGACCTCGGTGGGCGTGGCCTGGATCGTGGTCACGGCGATCGCCGCCGCCCGGTCGGCCGGGAACCCGTAGACGCCGGTGGCGATGGCCGGGAACGCGACGCTGCGGGCGCCGATGCTGTCGGCGACCTCGAGACAGCGCCGGTAGCACGACGCCAGGACGTCGGTCTCCCCGTGGCCGCCGCCCTCCCACACCGGGCCGACCGTGTGGATGACGTGTCGTACCGGTGGGTCCAGGTCGAACGCCGGAGTGGCCACCGCGTCGCCCGGCTCGCACGGCGCCAGCGCGGCGCCCGCCTGGGCGAGCCGTGGCCCGGCCGCGCGGTGGATCGCCCCGTCGACGCCGCCGCCACCGAGCAGCGACTCGTTCGCCGCGGTGACGATCGCGTCGACGTCCTCGTCCGTGATGTCACCCAGTACGACCTCGATCAAGGGCATGCCCCGATCCTGCCACCGTGCATGGCCGGCGACCTCGGTATCGCAGACCGGCTGACGGAGCTGGCGTGCGAGAAGGGTTTCAGCCGACGGGCCCGACGGCTCCACTCAGGTCGCCGGCCTCGGTGCGGTGGCCTTCGGCGCGGCTCGCCGGCAGCACCGTGGGGGCGGGCCCGGTCGAGTCGCGGACCACCAGGAGGTGGCCGGTCGACCGGCGGCGGGGACGGGTCGACCTGGGCTTGAGCGCGAGCGACAGCGCCATCCGCCCCATGTCGGTCATCGGCAGCCGGATGGTGGTGAGGCTGGGGGCGAGGTCGGCGGCGACGGAGACATCGTCGAACCCGACGACCGACATCCGCTCGGGCACGGGGATGCGGTGCGCCCGCAGCGTCGACAGCACGCCGATGGCCATCGCGTCGTTGAGCGCGATGATCGCGGTGGTCCGGGGGTGGTCGCGCACGATCCGTTCGGCGGCGACCCGGCCGCCGTCGCGGGTGAAGTCGGAGTGCACGACGGGAAGGTCGTCGAGGGAGAGCCCGTGCTGCCGCAGGGCGGTCGCCACGCCGGCGAGGCGGTCGGCGACGGTGGTGAGCCCGGCCGTGCCGGCTGCGACGGCGATGTGGCGGTGCCTGAGGTCCAGCAGGTGCTCGGCGAGGGCGCGGCCGCCGGCCTCGTTGTCGGGCAGGACCGCGTCGACGCCGAGGGCGTGCCGGCCGATGACGGCGACCCGGCCGCCCTGGCTCTGGAACTCCGCGAGCTCCGCGCGGGCCTCGGCCTCGATCCGGGCGTCGTCGTAGCCCGATCCGGCGACCAGGATGATGCCGACCCGCTGCGCGATGAGGTGGCGCAGTTGCCGTAGCTCCGCGTCCGGGTCCCGGCCGGAGTGGCAGATCTGCACCAGCAGCCCCTCCTCGGCGGCCACCTGGATGACCCCGCCGGCGATCTCCGAGAAGTAGGGGTCGTCGACCTGGTGCACGACCAGCCCGACCGTCGAGCTCGCGCCGCCGGCGAGGGTGCGGGCGTACGGGTTGGCGACGTAGCCCAGCTCCTGGGCGACCTGCCGGACGCGCCCCGCGACCTCCTCGCTGACCCCGTCCCGTCCGGCGAGGGCGCGGGACGCGGTCGCCAGAGAGACACCCGCGCGCTCCGCCACGTCGATCAGCCGCAGTCTCGGGCCTGGCCTGGGCATCGGCAACTCCCTGGAAACATCGATGTCAGCTGACTATTGCCAGTGACGCAAACCACAGCCTAGTCTACGGAAGCGCTTTCGCAAGCGCTTCCGTCCCGGCAAAGGAGCGTCTCGGGATGACAACCCGTTTGAAGCGAATCCAGTGGATGACAGCACTCGGCGCGACCCTCACCCTCACCCTCGCGCTCGCGGCCTGTGGTGGTGGCGGTGGCGGGGGCTCCTCCGACGCCGACGATCCGATCGTCGTGGGGATCTCCCTTCCCCTGACCGGGGACTTCTCCGAACCGGGCAAGGGTGTCCAGCGTGGCTACGAGGCCTGGGCCAAAATCACCAATGACAAGGGCGGCCTCCTGGGCCGCAAGGTCGAGCTGAAGATCCTCGACGACCAGTCCAACGCGGACCGGGTGGTCGCCGACTACGAGCAGCTGATCGGCAAGGACAACGTGGACCTCGTGGTGGGCCCGTTCTCGACCCGTCTCGTCGTGCCCGCGGCCCGGGTCGCCGAGGAGTACGGCATGCTCTTCGTCGAGCCGGCGGGCGCGGCGAAGGAGGTCTTCGAGCAGGGCTTCAAGAACCTGTTCTACGCCGCCCCGGCGGTGGCGAACGACCACTACAACCACCTGGCCGAGTACATCCTGGCACTGCCGCCCGACCAGCGGCCGAAGACCGCGGCGTACGCGGCCATGGACGACCCGTTCGCGCAGGGCACGGCGTACGGACTGAAGGAGAAGCTCGAAGCGGGCGGCGTCCGCACCGTCGTCGACGAGGTCTACCCGCCGAACACCACCGACTTCGGCAGCATCGCCGCGAAGATCGCGTCGTCCAGGGCCGACCTCGTGGTGGGCGGCTCCCAGTACCAGGACGGCGTGAACCTGATCGTCGCCCTCCAGCAGCTCAGGTACCAGCCGAAGCTGGCGGCCTTCTCCACCGCCCCGACGAACCCCGAGTTCGCCGCGGCGATCGGCAACAAGACCGAGGGGATCCTCTCGCCGACCGGGTACACGCAGGACGCGCCGTACCCGAGCAACAAGGAGTTCGTCGAGAAGTACACCGCGCAGTTCGGCTCGCCGCCGGAGGAGGACGAGGCCAACGCGTACACGACCGGGCAGGTCGTCGCGGCGGCGATCACCGCGGTGGGCTGCGCCGAGCAGGGTGAGTGCCAGAAGAAGCTGGTCGACTGGATCCGCGGCAACACCGTCGAGACGGTGGTCGGCCCGCTGTCCTGGGACGAGACGGGCAAGCCCAAGGGCGCCCACATGATCCAGCAGTGGGTGGGCGGCAAGATCCAGATCGTGCTGCCGGCCGACGCCAAGGAGACCGACCTCGTCTACCCGAAGCCGGCCTGGTAGGACGACATGCCCTCCGGTGCCCTGCTCTTCCAGAGCGTCATCCTGGGTCTGCTGCTGGGAGGGCTCTACGCCCTCCTGGCAGCGGGACTCACCCTCTACTTCGGAATCATGCGGGTCGTGATGATCGCCCACTCGGCGTTCCTCATCCTCGCCGCGTACCTCGCCTGGTGGTCCCACACCCGGCTGGGCGTCGATCCGCTGCTGTCGATGATCGCCACCGTGCCGCTCTTCTTCGCCTGCGGCGTCCTGCTGCAGCGGCTGCTCCTGGCCCGGCTGCGCCCGGCCACGCTGACCATGATGTCGGTGCTGCTGACCTTCGCGATCGCGGTCGCCATCGAGGGTCTGCTCGGCTACGCGTTCGACGGCACCCAGCGGCGGGTCCAGCTCGGCTACGGCTCGGCGAGCTTCGGGATCCTCGGTGCCCGGGTCGCGGTGGTCAAGCTGATCGCGTTCGGCCTCGCCGCCGTCGCCCTGGCCACCCTCTACCTGCTGATGAAGAAGACCACCTTCGGCTGGGCCCTGCGGGCGACCATCCAGCACCGCGACGCGGCGCGCCTGGTGGGCATCGAGACCGAGCGGGTGGCCGGGTACGGCTTCGGCCTCGGCCTCGCCACCGCGGCCGTCGGCGGTACGGCCCTGGCCCTCGACACCACCATCTACCCGTCGCTGCACTGGCACTGGATCGGCCCGCTGATGGCCATCATCGTGGTGGGCGGGCTGGGCAGCGTACCCGGTGCCGCGATGGCCGCGATGGTGCTCGGCATGCTGCAGAGCCTGCTGCAGATCCCGCTCGGCACGACCTGGGCGCAGACCATCTTCTACCTGGCCCTGTTCGCGACGCTGGCGTTCCGGCCACAAGGTTTCTTCGGAGGTCGCCTTGCCCAGCGCTTCTGACCCGACGACGGTGGCCGTCCCGCCGGCCGGGGCGGTGACCGCGCGGCGCAGCCTCGACCGGGTCCTCCAGGTGACGGCGATCGTGCTGCTCGCCGCGGCGGTGCTGGCCTTCCCGTCCCTGGCACCCAACCCGTACGTCCTCTCGGCGGGCGTCGTGGTGCTCAACTACGCGGTGCTCTCGACGTCGTGGAACTTCGTCGGCGGGTTCACCGGGTACATCTCCCTCGGCCACGGCGCCCTCGCCGGGCTCGGCGGCTACGGGACCGCCCTGCTGGTCACGAAGGCCGGCCTGCCGAGCTTCGTGGCCCTCGCGGTGGCGGCCCTGCTGGTGGCCGCCCTCGCCGTACCGATCGGCTTCGCCGCGCTGCGGGTCCGCGGCGCGTCGTTCGTCATCGTCTCGATCGCGCTGGTGCTGATCCTGCTGCTGGTCTTCCAGAGCTGGGCATCGCTCACCGGCGGGTCACGCGGCCTGGTCGTGCCGCGCCCGTTCCCGGACCTGCTCCGTCCGGAGCACCACCGGGTGTTCTACTACCTGTTCACCGGCCTGCTCGCGCTGGCCCTGCTGGCCTGGTGGGTCGTCGACCGCTCCCGGTTCGGCCTCGGGCTGAAGGCCATCCGGGAGGACGAGGACAAGGCGGAGGCGCTGGGCACCCCGACCTTCGCGTACAAGCTGGTGGTGTTCGTGGTCTCGGCGGGGTTCACCGCCCTGGGCGGCGGGCTCTACGCGCTCTGGTTCGGCGACCTCGACCCGGTGTTCCAGTTCTCCATCCTCACCGGCTCGTACCTGGTGCTGATGGCGCTGCTTGGCGGCGTCCGGAACCTGTTCGGCCCGCTGGTCGGCGCGCTGGTGGTCGGCATCGGCCTGGAGTACTTCAAGGTGGAGTTCGGCGACACCCAGCTGCACCTGGTCGCGACGGGCCTGCTGCTCGCGCTGGTCGTGCTCTTCATGCCCGACGGCGTGCTGCCGGCGATCGGTTCCCTGCTCGGCCGGATGCGGCCGGCGCAGAACTCGATCCGCGAGATCACGGCCGCGCAGCTGCGCCAGCAGCGTGCCACGGCCGCCGGCGCACCGGTCGCCCGGGAACCGGTGGACGCCGCCGCCGGCACCGCCGGTACGCGGGCCCAGTCGACGGAGGAGCGGGCATGAGCGAGGTACGAGGGTTGGCCACCGCCGGGCTCACCAAGGCGTTCGGTGGCGTGGTGGCGCTCGACGGCGCGACCGTCGCGTTCCAGCCCGGCAAGGTCAACGCACTGATCGGGCCGAACGGGTCCGGCAAGACGACCTTCTTCAACTGCGTCACCGGGATGATCCGGCCGGACGGCGGACAGGTCACCTACCGCGGGCGGGACATCACCGGCGCGGCCCCGCACCGCATCGTCCACGCCGGCGTCGGCCGTACGTTCCAGCTGTGCCGCGTCTTTCCCCGGATGACGGCGTTGGACAACGTCCTCGCGGCCATGCGCCCGACCGGCCTGACCGGCCTGCTACGTGGCGCCCGCGCCCACGCGGAGGTCGAGCGTGCCCGGGGCTGGCTCACCCGCCTCGGCATCGAGCACCTGGCCGACGTGGAGGCGCGCAACATGTCCTGGGGCCAGCAGAAGCTGCTGGAACTCGCCGGTGTGCTGATGAGCGACCCGGAAACCGTCCTGCTCGACGAGCCGGCCGGCGGCGTCAACCCGGCACTGCTGGACCGGATCGGCACCCTGGTCCGCGAACTCAACGCCGAGGGGCGCACGTTCGTGATCGTCGAGCACAACATGGACCTCGTGATGAGCGTCAGCGACCACATCGTGGTGTTCGACCGCGGCCGCCCGATCGCCGAGGGTCCGCCGTCGCTCATCCGCTCCGACGAACGCGTCCTGGGGGCCTACCTTGGCGTCTGAAATCGAACTCGTCGACATCCAGGCCGGCTACGGGCGCGCCGCGCCGGTGCTGCGCGGCCTGACCGTCTCGGTGCCCGCGGGCCAGATCGTCTGCCTGGTCGGCCCCAACGGCGCCGGGAAGTCCACCGTCCTGAAGGTCGCCAGCGGGCTGCTCAGGCCCCGCTCCGGGAGGATCCTCGTCGGCGGCGTGGACGTGACCGGCCAGGGGCCGCAGCGGATGCTCGCCTCCGGCGTCGCACACGTCCTGCAGGGGCACAGCGTCTTCCGCGAGATGACCGTGGCCGAGAACGTCCTGCTGGGCGGCTACACGTTGAAGGACAAGGCGTTGATCGCCGAACGGACGGCCTTCGTCAAGGAGGTCTTCCCGGTCGTCGCGCAGCGCTGGAACTCGCTGGCCGGACTGCTCTCCGGCGGGCAGCAGAAGCAGGTGGAGTTCGCCCGGTCGCTCATGGTCGATCCCAAGGTCGTGCTCCTCGACGAGCCGTCCATGGGTCTGGACCCGAAGGCGACGACCACCGTGTTCGAACAGGTCGTGCGAATGCGCGACGCCGGTACGGCGGTGCTGCTCGTGGAGCAGAACGCCCGGCGGGCGCTGGAGACGGCCGACCTCGGCTGCGTGCTCGACCTCGGGCGCGTGCACATCTCCGGGCCGGCGCCGCAACTGTTGGCCGACCCGCAGCTCGGCGAGCTGTACCTCGGCGGACGGCCCGCCGAGCCGACGGCACCGCCGAAGCGGTAACAGACCCCGACGTGACAGCGGCACACAGAGTTGGAGCGTGGGCACGTAAGCGCTTCCGGAAGCGGTTGCGTACTCCCGCCGGAGCTGAAACGAGGTGTATCGCGAATGACCAGAACGAGACGGCTCGCCGTCGCCACCGCCGCCGTACTGGCGACCGGTGTGCTGGCGGGCGCCGGGGCACCACCGGCCCAGGCCGACCGGAGCAACCCGCGCGACGTCCATCCCCACCTGCGATCGAGCCTGGTCGCCTTCTACGACTTCGACCACCCGGCGGAGGGTGACGCGGCGCTCGAGCGGGACCTGGGCCGCTCCGGCACCGAGATCGAACTCGTCAACGGCGGCGCCGACATGCGCGTGGCCGAGCACGCCTACCCGGGCAGCGGCAACGCGTTGCAGACCCGGCAGGTGAACCCCGCCCAGGCCGGCAACGACGACTGGAAGGCGGGCACCTGGTCGGCCAGCGGCGTACGCACCCTGCGCCCCTTCGCCGGCACCCAGGGCACCACCGTGATGGGCTGGTTCAAGATGGAGATGGACGCCCCGGCGCCCAACTCCACCACCGCCAACCCGGCCGACCGGTTCAACGCGATCGGGCTGGCCGGCGTGCTGACCGGCGACTCGGACGGCCACGGCGTCCGGGCGCTGCTGGAGCTCATCGACGTCAACGGCGAACTGCGGCTGGTCGCGCTCGGCCGGCGCCTCGACGGGGGCAACTCGCAGACCTTCGCGGCGAGGGAGGACTGGCGAACACTGCTGCCGAAGGGGGAGTGGGTCCACCTCGCGGCCACCTTCGACTTCAACACCGGCGCGCTGGCGCTCTACCGCAACGGCCAGCCGGTGGACGGCTTCTACACCCGCACCGACGACCCGTGGCTCGTGTCCGGCCCCGGCCCGCACGTCACCACCGCCTCGGACCCGCGAGGCATCAAGATCGGCGGGAGCTTCCCGCAGGACACGCTGGAGCGCAACCCGTGCGACTGCCGCATGGACGCCCTGATGTTCCTCGACACCGTCGTCTCGGCGTCCGACGTCGAGAAGCAGTATCGCCACATGGCCCGCTGACCACCCTCCGCACCGCTTCACCGGGAAGGAGACCCGCGTGCGCAGCATCCGCAAGACCCGCAGATCCGCGCTGACGGCCGGGCTGACCGCCGCCACCCTCGTCCTGTCCACCCTGGTGGTCGGCCCCGTCCGGGCCGCCGACCCCGTCTACGACCCGGTCGTCGAGATGCCCAGCCAGTCCCGGCTCGGACTGGTCCTGACCGAGTACGCCAGCTTCCCGCAGTCGTTCCCCATCCCGGCACCGACCGACCAGCGGCTGATGCGTACCGCCCGCATCAACACCATCATGGAGCTGCCCGACGGCTCCGGCCGGCGTGCCGTGCCGGACCTCAACGGCCACCTCTACCTGGTCAGGGACGGCGTGCCGCACGTCTACCTGGACGTCGCCGACACCTTCGCGCCGCAGTTCTTCTCCGGCCGCGGGCTCGGCCAGGGCTTCGGCTACGTCGCGTTCCACCCCGAGTTCGGCACCAACGGCCGCTTCTACACCATCCACACCGAACAGGCGTCGCTGGCCACCAAGGCACCGGACCACGCCCAGGCCAACAGCATCTTCCACGGCGTGATCACCGAGTGGACGGCGACCGACCCGGCCGCCGACACGTTCTCCGGCAGCCGGCGCGAGCTGCTGCGGATCGGCTTCGCCGGCCAGGTCCACGGCATCCAGGAGATCAACTTCAACCCCACGGCGCGGCCCGGCCAGCGCGACTACGGGCTGCTGTATCTGGCCGTCGGCGACGGCGGCACCGGCGTACGCAACACCGAGCCGCAGAACCTGGGCATGGTGCACGGCAAGCTGCTGCGTATCGACCCGCAGGGCACCGACTCGGCCAACGGGCAGTACGGCATCCCGGCGGACAACCCGTTCGTCGGCCGGGCCGACGCCCTGGGTGAGGTCTACGCGGTCGGGTTCCGCGACCCGCACCGGTTCAGCTGGGACCCGGCCACCGGCCGGATGTTCCTCGGCCACATCGGCGAGCACGCCATCGAGGCGATCTACGAGGTGCGCGCCGGTGACAACTTCGGCTGGAGCGAGCGCGAGGGCGCGTTCGTCTTCAACAAGGCGGGGCGCGCCTGCGACAAGCTCCTGCCGCTGCTGCCGGACGACGCCGACTTCGGCTACACGTACCCGGTCGCGGCGTACGACCACAACCCGGCGCCCGGCTGGAACTGCACCTCCGACGTCGGTGTCGCGGTGGCCGGCGGGTTCGTCTACCGCGGCAACGAGCTGCCCGCGCTGAAGGGCAAGTACGTCTTCGGCGATCTGGTCGACGGGCAGGTCCTCTACACCGAGGCGAACGAGATGCGGCAGGGCCACGAGATGGCCACGATCCACCGCCTCGCGCTCTTCACCGCCGCCGGCGAGCCGGTGCGCATGCAGGACCTCTCCGGCCCCGGTGCCCCGGGCAACCCGGAGCGGGTCGACCTGCGTTTCGGCACCGACGCCGCCGGCGGGCTCTACCTCCTCGCCAAGGCCAACGGGAAGATCTGGAAGGTGACCGGAACCCGGGAGTTCGCGGGCGGCGACGTCGGCGGCACCAAGCTGCACAAGCCCTCGGGCCCGGACGGCTGGGCGCCGGTGACCCCGTCGAAGTGGCAGTTCGACCGTGACGAGGTGATCCTCGCCGAGGCGGGCGTGAGCCGGCCCGGCCCGCGCCGCCCGTTCGAGTACGCGGTGGTGACCGACGGGCCGGAGTGGTCGTCCGTGGAGATCCAGGCCGACGTCCGGCTCGACACGCCGGTCGAGGTGAGCAACCGGGACGTGATCATCGTCTTCGGCTGGCGCTCGGACACCGAGTTCTACTACGCCCACCTGTCGACCGACAACACGATCCTGCCGCACAACGGCATCTTCAAGGTCAACAACGCCGACCGGCAGCGCATCGACCACCAGTGGAACGGCCGGTCACGCGGCGCGAACCCGGCGATCGTCGACGCCGACTGGCACAAGGTGCGCGTCGTGCACCTGCCGGCCACCGGCGAGATCGCGGTCTACCTGGACGGGAAGAAGGACCCGCTGATGACCGCGAAGGACACCACGTTCGGCACCGGACGGGTCGGCTTCGGCTCGTTCGACAACATCGGCCGGCTGCGTCACCTGACGGTGACCGGAACCCCGGCCTGAACCGGTCCGGCGGGGACGACGGCAGGGCCGCCATCCCCGCCGGGAACGGGCAGTGTGCGGCACCCGGCCGGCCCGGGTGCCGGAGATGACCCCTGAGGAAGGTTGGACGATGACGGCACGTGTCCCGATCGGCATCGTGATGAACGGCGTGACCGGGCGGATGGGCCACCGGCAGCACCTGGTCCGGTCGCTGCTGGCCATCCGCGAGCAGGGCGGTGTACCGCTGCGCGACGGAAGCCGGCTCTGGCCGGAACCCGTCCTGGTCGGGCGGAACGAGGCCAAACTACGCGACGTCGCGGCCCGGCACGGGTTGACCGACTGGACGACCGACCTGGACGCCGCGTTGGCGCGACCGGACGTCTCGATCTACTTCGACGCGCAGGTCACCAGCGAACGGGAGAAGGCGATCGGGCTCGCCGTCGCGGCGGGCAAGCACATCTACACGGAGAAGCCCGTCGCCACCACCCTGCACGGCGCGGTCGAGCTGGCGCGCGTCGCCGACGCGGCCGGCGTACGGCACGGCGTCGTGCAGGACAAGCTCTTCCTGCCCGGCCTGCGCAAGCTCGACCGGCTCGTGAAGGGCGGGTTCTTCGGCCGGATCCTGTCGGTGCGCGGCGAGTTCGGCTACTGGGTCTTCGAGGGCGACTGGCAGGAGGCCCAGCGGCCGAGCTGGAACTACCGGGCCGCCGACGGTGGCGGCATCGTCGTCGACATGTTCCCGCACTGGCACTACGTCCTGGAGCAGATCTTCGCGCCGGTGCGGGCGGTCACCGCGCACGTCACCACCCACATCCCGCGCCGGTGGGCCGAGGACGGTCAGCCCTACGACGCGACCGCCGACGACGCCGCGTACGCGATCTTCGAGCTGGACGGCGGCATCGTCGCGCAGGTCAACTCCTCCTGGGCCGTCCGGGTGAACCGGGACGAGCTGGTCGAGTTCCAGGTCGACGGCACCGAGGGCAGCGCGGTCGCCGGCCTGCGTCGCTGCCGCGTCCAGCACCGGGCCGCCACCCCGAAGCCGGTCTGGAACCCGGACCTGCCGTCCACCGACGACTTCCGCGCGCAGTGGCAGGAGGTGCCGGACAACGAGGTGTTCGACAACGGATTCAAGGCGCAGTGGGAGATGTTCCTGCGGCACGTCGCCGAGGACGCCCCGTACACCTGGGATCTGTGGGCCGGCGCGCGGGGCGTGCAGCTGGCCGAGCTGGGCCTGCAGTCGGCGCGGGAGGGCCGGCGCGTCGAGGTCACGGAGCTGCGGCCGTGACCCGGACCGTCAACCTGCCCGACGGGCCGCTCACCCTCTCCGGTGCCGGGCGCGAGCACGTCACGCCCGGCGCCCGCTTCACCAGCCGGGTCGCGTACGCCGCCGCGCACGTGGTCGCCGACCCCCGCGCGGAGAACGTGCCGGGCACGCCCGCCGCCGTCGACTGGGACGCGACCCTGGCGTTCCGCCGGCACCTGTGGTCGTACGGGTTCGGCGTCGCCGAGGCGATGGACACCGCCCAGCGTGGCATGGGCATGGACTTCCCGGCGGCGCGCGAGCTGGTGCGGCGCTCGGCGGCGGCCGCCCGGGCCGAGGGCGGCACGATCTGCGCGGGCGTCGCCACCGACCAGCTGCCGGCCGGCCCGGCCACGCTCGACGAGATCCGCAAGGCCTACGCCGAGCAGCTCGCCGACGTGCAGGACGCCGGCGCCCGGCCGGTACTCATGTGCAGCCGCCACCTGGCCGCCGCGGCCCGGTCCGCCGACGACTACCTCGACGTCTACGGCCGGCTGCTCGCCGACGCCGACGGCCCGGTGGTGCTGCACTGGCTCGGCCCGGCGTTCGACCCGGCTCTCGCCGGCTACTGGGGCGACGCCGATCCCGCGCGGGCCGCGGACACCGTGGTCGCGCTGATCGGCGCGCACACCGGCAAGGTCGACGGCGTCAAACTGTCGCTGCTCGACGAGGACTTCGAGGTCGCGCTGCGCCGGCGCCTGCCCGCGGGGGTACGGCTCTACACCGGCGACGACTTCAACTACCCGGCCCTGATCCGGGGGGACGGCGAGGGCCACTCCGACGCCCTGCTCGGCGTCCTCGCCGCGATCGCGCCCCCGGCCGCCGCCGCGCTGCGCGTGCTGGACACCGGTGACCTGGCGACGTACGACCGGATCCTGGCGGCCACGCTGCCGCTCGCCCGGCACCTGTTCGGCGCCCCGACCTTCTACTACAAGACCGGCATCGTGTTCCTGGCCTGGCTCGCCGGTCACCAGGACCACTTCACGATGGTCGGTGGCCTCCAGTCGGGGCGGTCGCCGGTGCACCTGGGCCGGCTGCTGCGGCTGGCCGACGAGGCCGGGCTGCTGCCCGACGCCGAGCTGGCCGCGCACCGCGCGCGGGCGTTCATGACCACGGCGGGGGTGGCGCAGTGAAGCGGTTCGCGCTCAACTCGGCGACGACCAAGCGGTGGCCGCTGCCGGAGCTCGTCGCCGGCTGCGTCGACGCCGGGGTGTCCATGGTGGGGCTGTGGCGGGAGGATCTGGCCGCGTACGGGGTCGAGCCGGCCGCGGCGCTGGTACGGGACGCGGGCCTGACCGTCACGTCGCTGTGCCGCGGCGGGTTCTTCAGCACTCCCGGCTGGCTCGACGAGAACCGGCGTGCCATCGACGAGGCGGCGGCGGTGGGCGCGCCGGTGCTGGTGCTGGTCTCCGGCGGCCTGCCCGACGGCAGCCGGGACATCGACGGTGCCCGGGCGCACGTGCGGGACGCGATCGGCGAGTTGGTGCCGTACGCCCGGGCCGCAGGGGTCCGGCTCGCCGTGGAGCCGCTGCACCCGATGTTCTGCTCCGACCGGTGCGTGGTCGCCAGTCTCGGTCAGGCCCTGGACCTCGTCGCGCCGTATCCGGCGGAAACGGTGGGCGTCGTCGTCGACACGTACCACCTCTGGTGGGACGACCAGGTGTGGGCGCAGATCGCGCGGGCCGGCCGGGAGGGACGCATCGCCTGCTTCCAGATCGCCGACTGGGTGACGCCGCTGCCGGCGGGGGTGCTGCTCGGCCGGGCGCTGCCCGGCGCGGGCTGCGTCGAGCTGCGCCGCTTCCGGGAAGCCGTGGACGCGGCCGGCTACGACGGGCCGGTGGAGGTGGAGGTCTTCGCCGAGGAGGTGTGGGCATGGCCCGGCCGGGAGGTGCTCGACGAGGCCGTCGCCGGCTACCTCACGCACGTTGCCTGAATCGGTGCCTTCGGGCTCTATTCTTGCGCGGTGCCGTACGCCGACCTCAGTTTCGAGCAGTGGAACGACCTGTCTGACGGCGCCGCCCGCCGGATGGCCCAGGACATCGCCGACCGACACGACCTGACCGTGGTGGGCCTGAAAGACACGGCGTACGCGGGGCGGTCGCACCGGATGGCGCTGTTCGACCGTAACGGGATGCGGTTCGCTCTCGTACCCGGCGGCCGGCCCACTCTCGGCTACGACGCGGCCCGATTCCAGCCCGTTCCGGAGCAGGCGGCTAGCTACGCCGACAGCGCCGACGAGTACGGCCTTCCACCGCTGGCCGAGTACGTCGACGCGATGACCTCGCCGGTACGCAGCGCAGAGATGCCGGCGATGCTGATCGCGGTGGAAGCGTTCGACCCCTGCGAGATTCCGCTGGCCCCGGACGACCCTCGGGTACTCGAACTCGTCGCGTCGACCGGGGATCGGCGCGGCCGGGTGAAGGTATTCCGATCCGGTGGTGGGCTGACGGTCGAGTTCGACCAGACCGGGCAGGTGGCGCGGGCCCGAGCGACCCGGGAGGTCTCCCACGACGAGGCTATGGCCGGGCTCGCGAGCATCGGCTTGCGGACGACCACTGCGGATGAGTGGGAGTGGGCGTGTGGAGCCGGTGCGTCAACCCTGTTCCGCTGGGGCGATGACTGCCCCAACGACGGCTACCCGTTCGACTACAAGACCGGCGCGCACCGCGAGGCGAACCTGTGGGGGTTGGCGATCGGGCAGGATCCCTACAAGCACGAGACGACCACCGAGCGAACCATCGTGTGCGGCGGCGATGGCGGCGGCACCACCTGTGGCGGCAGCGGCTTCTTCCTGGGCTGGCTCACCCTCGCGACTGCCTACCGCGACAAGGATTTCGGCCAGTGGCTCGCCTCCGACGAGCGGTACGCCCACGAGATCCTGACCCGGCCCGTCATCAGCCTGAGCTGAGGAGCGTCAACGGTGAATGACCGGACGCGTGAACTTCTCGACGCCGCCGTACGGGAACAGCTTGATGCTCATGGGCGGGTCCTGCCGCCGTGGCGGGCGTACCCGCAGATCGAGCGGTTCAGCATCGGCTGGCGCATGGGTGACGGCGAGTGGCACCTGATGGTGTGGTGGCATTGGTGGGAGGCCGCGCCCATGGGCGAGGCTGAGAGGATCGCCTACTTCCAGGCCGACGAGCCGCCGCGCGAGTGGCTGGACTGGGTCGCGCACCAGCTCTGGCCGGATGTGGACTTCGGCGAAGTGGGCGTACGCCGCCTGGCCGAGCACGGAATCGGCGCAGCGTGGTGACTATCGTCCGCTGCTGTTCCTCGACGTGGACGGGATGCTTCTGCCCTTCGGCGGCGCCGGAGGCACGATCGGCGATGACGACAACCCCTTACTGGCAGGTCTGGACGGGGAACACGGCCGCCGACTTGCTGCGTTGCCTTGCGACCTCGTCTGGGCTACGACCTGGATGGCCGAGGCAGACGAGGTGCTCGCACCACGGCTCGGCCTACCTCAGCTCCCGGTCGTTGACTGGCCAGACGACGAAGACGACGGCGGTCGGCTGCACTGGAAGACGCGCCGCCATCACGTGCGCCTGGTTCGCTGTCGGTTCAGCCGATGGCCTTGGCGTCGCTTTCCAGAACGTCGACCAGCCGCTGCTTGACCTCGTGGCGGTGGGTGATCTGCTGCCGGGGATCGCCTGGTCGGACCCGTATCCCGCAATCGACGAGTACGTAGAGTGCCCGCAGCGTGCGCAGCGTGTTGGAAACGTACGTGGGTGTGGTCGAGGCGGACACGGCACGGAAGTCGGCGGTGATCGGGTCGAGCCAGCTCGTTGACGCCGCGGCGGTCAGCTCCGGGCGGGTCAGAGTCAAAGCGACGGCGCGGGCGAGGCGGTCGTCCTCACGCTCGGCCCAGAGGTGGTCGGTGCGGGCGAGCAGCCGGGCGCCCGCCAGGTCGAGCATGGCGGCGGGATCGACGTCACGGTGGCGGCCGAAGGTGCCGAGCAGGTCGGCACCGTGCGCCACCGCGTGCAGCCAGCCCAGCCGCGGGTGGTAACCCCGCAGGTCCGTCTCTGCCGGATACCAGCGACTGAAGGCGTCGAGCCAGCGCGGACGGAAGTCTCCCCGACTGACGATCATGTCCAGGACCAGGGGCGC
Organism: Micromonospora sp. NPDC023814; assembly: GCF_040639595.1. Taxonomy (NCBI): domain Bacteria; kingdom Bacillati; phylum Actinomycetota; class Actinomycetes; order Micromonosporales; family Micromonosporaceae; genus Micromonospora; species Micromonospora sp. NPDC023814. The sequence continues at coordinate 48,261 of NZ_JBFAAF010000011.1, read as the reverse complement.
GAAGGTACGGGCCTCGGTGTGCGGGTCGGTGAACCGGTCGGCCATCTCGTCGCCGAGCTGCACACGGCGATCACCGGCGATGACGTCGCGTTCGATCCAGGTGCGCAGCACGACGTACGGATGGCCGTCGCGGATGCCCGGGTCCGGATCGCGTAGGCACTGCGCCAGTTCCGCGGTCAGTTCGTTCAGCTCACGCCCTGGTGGAACGCGGCAGTCGTCGTCGAAAATCTTGATCCAGTCGGTCACGGGCGGCAAGCTACCGTGCGCTGATCGAGACCCGCCAGCCGATAACGGTGCCGGCTGATCGACACGGTCGGGATTGCCGCCGCCCAGGCCGCGCAGGCCCAGTCTGGTCAGGCGTTGATAGGCGGGTGGAGGATGTCGACATGACCACGACCGTGTCTCGTCCTGGCATCGGCCTACTGGCTCTCGAACGCGGGCCCGGCGATCTGTCCATATGGAGACTCCAGCAGCCGGTCACGAGCTCGGCCTACCGCCTGCCGATCGCGGTCAACATCCTGCTCAACGGCGTCGAAGACCTCGACCACGTCGATCTGCCAACGATCGCCCACGTGATCGACGACATCGATCACTACCTGGTGACCGGGCTTCGCTTCGTGCGCGCCACGATGCTGACCGATCCGGCCTGGTTCGGCTTGACCGAGGACGAGCTTGATCCCTACCGGGAAGTCCCTGCCGAGGAGCTTCCGCTGGACAACCCCCAGCTCAACTTCTACGCCGACAGCGAATGGATGCTGCACTTCCAGGAGGGACGCTTTGCCGTCTGCGACCCCTACGGCCTGGCTGTGGTATTTGCTCAGCACCGGCCGGTACGGCTGGAAGACCTGAGCGACGCCGAGGAAATCGAATGATTCGCAGAGCACTACATTCGTATCGTGCCGGCATGATCGATGAGCCGATTGATCCGGACGATCGCCCCGAGTGGCTGGTCGAGCAGGGGCGGGTGGACGAGGCGATCACGATTCTCGAAGCCCGGGCCGGCGGCGGGGACTGGCTGGATGTGGAACGCCTGACCGATCTGCTGATGGAGGACGGCCGCGTCGAGGAGGCGGAGGCGCATTGGCGGGCGGCCATCGAGGCCGGTCTGCCTCGGGCGTACGGCGGCCTCGCGAACATGCTGGCGGATGCGGGCCGGACCGACGAGGCAATCGCCGGGTGGCGGGCGGCGGTGGAGGCGGGTGAGCCAGAAGCCCGAGTCCGTCTCGCCGCGTTGCTCGCCAAGGCCGGCCGGATGGACGAGGCCATCGGCGAGTACCAGATGGCGATCGCGGCTGGTGACGCGGCGGCGGGCGTCCGGCTGGCCAAGGTGTATGCCCGGGCGGGCCAGCTGGACGAGGCGGTCCGCGCCTATCGGTCAGCGATCGGCGGGGAGGCTGTCGTATCTCCTCGCCGGCGTTCAGCAGTCCGCGAACCACCACGAGAACTGTCCAGCCGACTGCAAGGGCAGCACCCGGGTGGTGCGACACCTTCCAGGGACGCTGGGACGACGTGCGGCGGGGCCCTGCTGAATAGCGGCGGTTGCCGCGGTCGGAGCAGTTGATGGGGTGGCGTGTCTGCCTGCCTCTTCTGCTCGACCTGGACATCCTCAATTTCCGCCACCCGTGCGGCGCCCGTGGGAGCCATCACCTCTCGTGGGGCGCACCGGCGGCTTCAGTCTGGATTCTCGCATCGCACGCCGACGCTTTCTATCTCCCCGCTGCGAACGAGTTCTCGGATAGCTGTGGTCATGGCCGACACTCCCGGCTCTGGCACGATCAGCTGGTCAACGGCCCAGAAGTAACTGGCGTTCGCGGCTTCACCGGTCTTTTTCCATTTCTCAAGCAGGCGGCGGACCTCATCGACGGTGAAGATCGTCAGCGCCCAACTGGAGCCGTCAGGAAGATCGACGAAGGCATCCACGTTGGCTACCGACTCCTCGGTGTCCGCGCCGAGATCGAGGAGGAACCGTGCCACGAATGTCGGTTCCGTGACGGTCACATACGGATCGACGGTGCCCATGAGCGTCATCATGCCGCACATGCACGAGCGGATCGGGGTCGTGCCGGCGTCCGCCGCGACCGGCGACGAGCGCGACGACTCAGGCCCCTTGCCGCCTCGCGGGTGAGTGAGGATGTGACGGTGCTCCATGAGCGTCACGTCTTCCGCAACCCGCCGCCGTCGACACCGGTCGAGGTGCGCGCCGCGCTCGATCGCGGCGACCTGCCCGCCGCGCTGGATGCCATGGTCGGAGCCGCCCTGTAGGCGGTACCCGATAGCTTGCGGCGCAGCGCTTCCGGCGGTCAGCCGAAGCGAGACTCGCGGCGAGCCACCATCTGCCCCGGCTCGACGGCGAACGAGACGCGCGCAAGTACCGTCGGCATCTCGGTTTGCGGTCGGCTCCGCCGGCTGTGCTGGGTGCCGCGATGGGCTTACTCGGCGGCGCAAGGGTGAGGTTGCGATAAGAGCACGAATTTTGATTCGTCAGTACCGTTTGGCACGATGACCGTCGTGTCGGTTGCGCAGCACAGCTACGTGGGACCGCCGGACGCGCCGGACCGGTATGAGCTGATCGAGCGGCGCGCCGCTGGTGGCGAGGGGGAGGTCTGGCGAGCTCGCGAGCACCACGGAGACGTGGCGTTCTCGTACGCGGTGAAGATCCTCCGGGTGCCGGCGGAGGACCAGACCGACCGCGGCTTGGAGGGCCTTCGGCTACAGGCGGCGCTGGCGACCCAACTCGAACACCCGGCGCTGGTGAAGGTCAAAGAGGTCTTCGTCGGCCCGTCGCCGCATCCGGCCGGAGAGTCCACCACGGACACCGCGCCACGGCTGTACTTCGTGATGAAGTGGATCGAAGGCCGCAGCCTCCAGGAAATGCTGGAGAGCGGCGGGGTACGCGGGTTGGACATCCTCAAGCCGCTTGGGCCGATCGCCGAGGCCATCGACTACCTGCACAGCGGCCAGGACACCGACGGCGTACCGGTCCTGCATCGGGACATCAAACCGGCCAACATCCTGGTCTCCGCCAGCGGGCGGGCCTACCTGGTCGATTTCGGCCTGGTCCGGCTGCGTAGCACCAGCGGCACCGCCCGGGTGTACGGCACGGCGCCGTTCATGGCACCGGAGTCCCTGGCCCGGGGGGAGTACACCCCGGCCACGGACCGCTACGCCCTCGGCGCGACCGTCTACTACGCACTGACCAGCGAGATGCCGGTGCCCGGCGACCTCGACGGCATGACCCGGCGGCTCACCGCGGCACTCGGCCCAGGGCAGGACCGGGTGATCCGCGGGATCCTGTCGATGGTCGCGGTGACCGCCGAGCGCCGGCCGGCCGCCGCTGCGGCCTGGGTCAACGCGCTGCACGCCGCACCGCCGGAGACCGCGATCGGCGGGGCACCGCAGCCGTCCCCGCTGCCCACCCCTGGGCCGTCGAACTACCCGTTGCCGCCCACCTCTGGGCCGTCGGGTTCTCCGTTGCCGCCCACTTCCGGGCCGTCGGGCTCTCCGTTGCCGGTCACCTCCGGGCCGTCGGGTTCTCCGTTGCCGGTCACCTCCGGGCCGTCGGGCTCTCCGTTGCCGCCCACTTCCGGGCCGTCGAACTACCCGTTGCCGCCCACCTCCGGGCCGCCCGGCTTCCCGACGTCGGGTAACCCTGCGTCGCCGGGCTACCCGCTGCCGCCCGGCCCACGGCCGTCGGGGGCTCCGGGGCCGTCGGGCTACCCGTTGCCGCCCGGCCCGCGGCCGGCTCCGGGGCCGTCGGACTACCCGCTGCCGCCTGGCCCGGGGCCGTCCGGCTTTCCCGGGGCGCCCGGCCAGCCTCGGAAGAAGTCCAAAGCTCCGATGATCATCGGAATCGTGGCAACGGTCCTCTTGGCCGCCTGCTGCGTACCGTCGGTGTGGAGCCTCAGCCAAGGCAGCCTGCCCGGCGGCCTCGGTGCGAGTCCGACCCCCAGCGTCGACCGTGCCTCCCCGCCGCCGGCGGTGACCGCACTGGAGCCGGTGTTGCTGTCGGTGGCCGACGTCGTGTCCGCGATGAAGCTCGAAGACCGGGACCTGGTCAATACGAGCTCCTCCAGCGACGCGCTGCACAATGGTCTGTCCAAGCTTGCGCTCTGCTCAGACGGCAACGTTCGCGGTGATGCGATCGGGGCGCACAGCAGCAACAGCTACTGGGTGTCCAGCGGCCAGTACCCGTACCTCGGCTCAGCGGTCGCCGGCTTCTACGGCAACGCGGCCGACCCGTTCCTCGATGCCACCCGCACGGCGGCTGAGCGGTGCGGATGGCGGCCGTTCACGGTGCCGAAGTTGGGTGAGGAGTCGTTCGGGATCACCGTCAGCGGCTCCAACGGCGTCTACGCGATGATCTTCGTTCGCTCGGGCCAGGTGCTCTTCCAGGTCGCGATCCAGAACGACTACGAGGGTGGCCGTCACCAGAGCGACCTGATCAAAATGGCGACGTCGATGGCCAAGCGGCTGCCGAAACCCAAAGCGAACCGATGACCGCTCCCGAGGTAGGTGGCGGCGCGAGCGCCACGTTGCTGGTCGGCGTACCCGGTGAGGACGGGGAGCGACGGGTCACTGCGGCCGGCGGGCCGTTGCGGATCGGCCGTGATCCCCTCTGTCCGATCGTCCTTGACGACTCGCGGGCCTCCCGCGAGCACCTGGAAATCACCTACCGGGCCGGACGGTGGCACCTGCGTGACCTCGCCAGCCGGAACGGCACGTTCCTCGACGGCCGTCAGGTGCACGAACTGGAGATAGGGGTCGCCTGCGCGGTGCGGCTCGGCAACGCCGTCGACGGTCCGGTGCTCACCTTCCGCCCGGAAGGGCTTCCCGCTGCCCCGCCGCCGGTGACCGATTCCGCGCAGCCGGGTCTGTCTACCGAGGTACCGCCGAGCGGGCCCGTATCCGCGGCCGAGCCACCACCTGGTGCACGATTCGCGCTGGGCCGGACCCCCTCGGCCAGCTACCCGACCGCGGACCGGATCCTGATCGGGCGGGCGCCGGAAAACGACATCGTCCTCGACGACCTGCTGGTCTCCCGCTACCACGCCGACCTTGTCCGGGATGGTGCCGGATTCCGCGTGATCGACCTGGGTACGCGCAACGGCACGTACGTCAACGGGCGGCAGGTCGAGCAGGCGGTGCTGAACGCCGGGGACCTCCTCTCGTTCGGGCACCACCAGATGGTGTTCGACGGCACCGCACTGCACGACTACGTCGACGCCGGCCGGGTGTCGCTGCGCGCCGAAGGGCTCGGTGTCACGGTCGGCACGCGGAACCTGCTGTCGGGGGTCTCGTTCGAGCTGGACGAGTGCAGTCTGCTCGCGGTGGTCGGCCCGAGCGGTGCCGGCAAGTCGACGTTGTTGGGGGCGCTGACCGGCAACCGCCCGGCGCAGGCCGGCACGGTGCGCTACCAGGACCGCGACCTCTACGCCGAGTACGCCGACCTGCGGCACCGCATCGGCCTGGTGCCGCAGGACGACATCCTGCACCGCCAGCTGACCGTACGCCGTGCCCTGCGCTACGCGGCCGGGCTGCGCTTCGGCGCCGACGTGACGCCTGCGGAGCGGGACCAGCGCATCGACGAGGTACTCGCCCAGCTCGCCCTCACCGCACACGCCGACCAGCGCATCGACACGCTCTCAGGCGGACAGCGCAAGCGCACCTCGGTGGCTCTGGAGCTGCTCACCGAGCCCTCGCTGCTCTTCCTCGACGAGCCGACCTCCGGGCTCGACCCGGCGCTGGACCGCGACGTGATGCACAGCCTGCGCGAGCTGGCCGATCGCGGCCGAACCGTCGTCGTGGTGACGCACAGCCCGCTGCACCTGAGCGTGTGCGACCGGGTGCTGGTACTCGCCCGGGGCGGCAAGGTCGCCTACTTCGGCCCGCCGGACGAGCTGCTCGACTTCTTCGGGGCGGCCGAGTACGCCGACGTGTTCACCGCGGTCGCCGCCGACCCGGACGTCTGGGCCGCCAAGTTCGCGGCCACCCGCCCGCCGGCCAAGGCCGCACCGCCGGGCGAGCGGGTGGTGGCCACCGCGCCGCCGCCGCGCCAGGGATGGTGGCGGCAGATGGCGATCCTCGCCCGCCGTACGGTCGCCGTCACCCTCGCCGACCGGTTGTACGCGGTGCTCTCCCTCGGCCTGCCGGTGGGCCTCGCCGCCCTGCTGCACGTGGTCCCCGGCTCCGACGGCCTCGGGCTGCCCGCACAGCCGCCCGGGCGCAGCACGGAGGCCGCCCAACTGCTGGTCATCCTGACCATCGGCGCGGTCTTCATCGGGCTGGCCGGGGGCATCCGGGAGTTCGTCGGGGAGGGCGCCATCTACCGCCGGGAACGAGCGGTGGGCATGGCGCCCGGCGCCTACCTCAGCGCGAAGCTGGCCGTGTTCGCCGTACTGAACGCGTTCCAGGCGGCGTTGTTCGTCCTGCTCGGCATGGTGGGTCGGCCGGCGCCACCCGAGGCGCTCGTGCTGGGCGTGCCGCTGGTCGAGCTGATCGCGGTGGTCTGGCTGACCACGCTGGCAGCCACCGTGCTCGGGCTGCTGGTCAGTGTCTACGTGTCCACCAGCGAGCAGACGATGCCGGTGCTGGTCGGGCTCGTGATGGCGCAGCTCGTGCTCTGCGGCGGGCTGTTCGCCGTGGTCGAGCGCGCCGGCATCGAACAGCTCTCCTGGCTTGCCCCGGCCCGCTGGGGCTACGCCGCCGCAGCCGCCTCGGTGGACCTGCGCGCGATAATGCTGAAGCCCGCGCCGGACGCACTCTGGGCGCACACCACCGGCGCGTGGAGTTGGGCGATGGCCGTTCTGGCGGGCCAGACCGTACTGCTGGCCGCAGTGGTGCGGTGGGCGCTGCGCCGCCACGAGCCCGTACTGGGGAGCCGGAGGAACCGCACGTGAGCCGCCGCAAGGATTCTGCCGCCGCGCTCGAAGCCGTCCTGCGCGACGGCTGGAGCAGCGCGTGCCGGCTGTACGAGCACCTGGCGCGCGGTGGCCAGTTGGTCGCGCTGCCGCCCAGCGGACTGCGGCTGAGCCAGAACGAGACGATCTTCGGCGACACGGTGCTGGGTTACGCACGCTTCTACGGCACCGCCGTGCAGTATCGGGAGAGCAGCCACTTCTGGTTCGGCTCGACGGGCTTCGTGCTCGCCGGCATGGCCGGTGACGCCATCAGCAACGCCAGTGCCCGCAGCCGCGCCCAGGCGATGGCGGCGGTCCAGTGGCGGGACCAGGCGCAGGTGCGGATGATCCTCACCAACCAGCGGCTGCTCGGGGACTACCAGGGCAACATGCTGAGCTTCTGGCACAACGGCGTACTGGAACTCACCGCCGACCTGACCCAGTGGTCGTTCATCCTCCGCTACCAGGAGGGCAATCCGCTGATGCTGCATGGCCCGGCGGCGCCGTGGTACGCGGTCGCGATCGCATGGCTGATCTTCGGCCCGCAGGGCATGCATCTTCCGGCACTCGCACCGATAAGCGCAGCCGTCGCGCAGCGTTCCCGCGCCATCACCGGCGAGGTCGTGCCTGACTAGGCTGGTCACCCAGTGGCACCGTGGTTCAACGTTGTCGGAGGTGGAACCCACGCGACCCGGCCCGATGGGTGGCGAGGCGCGCTGCGGCAGGGGAGAGGATCAGGGCGTCTGGGTCATCACCTGTGCCTGGGCGGACGGCCGCATCGGCCACCCGCCCCGCCGTGCTCGTCACGGGCATCGACGTTACCCGGCGAGCATCTCGGCCGGGGCGACCCCGACTGACGGGGCATGCCCGCTGGCAGCGCGGCGTGCCCGAACCAGAGCCCAGACCCGAGTCATCATGACGCTGGCATTGGTGATCGCAGCGACCGCCGTCCAGACGACCAGCGGCAGCGTGTAGTACGCCAACTGCACGAATGTGACGTCCCGGCCGCCGCCCACAACCTGTCCGAGCAGGTCGGGCAGCATCACGAGCAACGCCACCGGCACCAGCCGCGGCACCAGCCGCACGACCGGCTGCCAGAGCGGCCTGATGGCGAACCGGCGTGCCCACTCGCCGCTGCGGCGAAGGTTGCGTACGCCCAACGCCAAGCTGACCAACGTGAAGCCGGCCTGCACAAGGTCGATGATCAGCCGCATGGCCGCAGGCGCCTGCGGGCTGTCGCCGCTCACCAGCTTCGCAATGGCGTCCGCCAGTTGATCGGTGCCCTCGTTGCCCAGGCCGATACCGCTGTTGCCCAGCACCGCGATGCCATAGCCAGACGGCAACAGCAGCTGGCTGGCGGTGAAGGTGAACCACACGCCGTTGTGGCGGACCCAGCCGTTGTCGTCGCGATCCCAGCCCAAGCCGTAGGTCGAGCCCGAACCGGACGGAGTGTGCATGGCGGTGATGCCCGATGCGGAAACCACCCGTGCGCCGCTGGCCGCGACACCGCCGCCGTTCTGCATGATCAGCCACTGGGCCATGTCCGCCGCGGTGGCGATCACCCCGTCGGAGCCCGCCACGAACCGCTTCGGCTCGGCCGCCGGGACGGTCGCCCCGTACGCGTACACGTAACCCTTGCGCACCTGCTCCGGCAGATCGCCCGGGGTCTGATCGATGCTGACGGTGGACCGCATACCCACCGGCTCGAACACCCGATCACGCAGGTAGTCCGCGAACGGCTCCCCAGAGACCACCTCGACCAGCCGCGCCGCGAGGTGATAGTTCGTGTTCGTGTACGCGTACCTGGTGCCGGGATCGGCCGCCAGGGTGGCCGCGCGCGCCCGCTGCTGCGCTGCCGCGAGCGAGTCCGGCTGCCGCAGGCTCTTCTCCCGCAGCGTGCGGTCGGCGATCCCGGACGTCTGGTTCAGCAACTCCCGCACCGTGACTCGTGCCCCGCGGGCGTCGTCGATCTGGAAGTCCGGTAGGTACCGGCGCACCGGCGCGTCCAGCTCCACCTTCCCCGCGTCCACCAGTTGCATTACCGCCAGGGCGGTGAACGACTTGCTGACGGACGCGACCGGCATCGGCGTCGTCGCGGCCACCGCCGCGCCGGACGTGTCGTGACCATGACCGCCGACATGCAGCACCCGATTTCCCCTGGTGATCGCCACGGCGATCCCCGGATACCCGGCCCTGCTCGCGAAGTCCTCCACGACCCGCTCCACCGCTCCGGCATCCACGGCGTCGTCGCCCGCATCGGCGGCCAGCGCGGGACCGGAACCCGCAGAAACTGCCAAGCCCGTGGCCGCCGCCAGAACGATTCCCCGCCACCAGCAGAAACTGTCCGCCCGCACAGCGTGCTCCGATCATCTCGATTGACGTCAGCCACGCTACGAATCCGCACCCTGCCGTCACAGATCCGATCGACAGCAACCACCCACGACTTTCGTCAGGGCCTGGGCCCGCGCCGGACGGCAACCGGGCCGCCGGCGCAGGCGCCCTCACCGCCCTCATTCGTCGTGCAACAGACCGCGCGAACGCGAGGACTGAGTCAGCGAATCCGAACAGCATCTGCGAGGCCGTGGTCGTGGCCCCGTCGAAAAATGGGTGGCGTGATCACAGGAAGGCGGGCAGGCTCGCGCCCGTGACGAGCAGCGACCTGTGGGACGAGGACACCGCGGAGCGGTACGACGACCTTTCGGCCGAGATGTTCGCACCCCAAGTGCTCGACCCCGCCGTGGACTTCCTCGCCCGGCTGGCGGGTCCCGGCCCTGCGCTGGAGTTCGCGATCGGCACGGGTCGGGTGGCGATCCCGCTCGCCGCCCGAGGCATCTCTGTGACCGGGATCGAGCTGTCGCAGCCGATGGTCGACCGGCTGCGGCGCAAGGTGTCCGCGGAGGAGTTGCCGGTCGTCGTCGGTGACATGGCCACGACCACCGTCCCCGGCCAGTTCTCGCTCGTGTACGTCGTGTGGAACAGCATCGGCAACCTGCGCACCCAGGACGAGCAGGTGCAGTGCTTCCGCAACGCTGCCCGGCACCTGTCGCCGGGTGGTCGCTTCGTCATCGAGCTGTGGGTGCCGGGTATCCGGCGGTTCCCGCCGGGGCAGGCGGCGGTGCCGTTCGAGGTGACCGACCGGCACGTCGGCTTCGACACCTACGACATGGTCACGCAGCAGGGGACCTCTCACCACTACCGGCGGCTGGACGACGGGAGCACGCGCTACGGCTGCAGCAACTTCCGCTACATCTGGCCTGCCGAGTGCGACCTCATGGCGCGGCTGGCCGGCTTGACGCTGGAGCGGCGGGTGGCGGACTGGAACGGGGCTCCCTTCACGTCCGACAGCGAGAGCCACGTGTCGGTCTGGTACAAGCCACTCAACGCCGCTGGTGAGGGCTAGTCGAGCCCCGCTGGCGGCTACCGAGAGGCAGGGAACGTGACGAATCCAGTGGTGCGGGCGCGGGCGCGGTCGACGGGTAGGGGCCGAGGCCCGGCGGGGCGAGCGGCTGCCATCGGGCGGCCCGGTAGGCGAGGCCGGCGCCGCGTCGACGTCCCGGGGCAGGTGACCCGCCGGTCCACCGGCACGGCGCCGGTGGACCGGCGGGTGGCCGGGAGCATGCCTCAGGCGCGGGTGATGCGGACCGCGTCGGCGACGACGTAGCCCGTGCCGCTGGTCCACCGGCTCACGCCCACCTTGTCGCCGTCGCCGGCGGCCAGCGTGAACACGCCGAGCGACACCCACCGGCCGCCGTTGAGGCGCTGGTTGACCCGTACCGACTGGTTGCCGCCCGTGGTGGCCACGATGTACGGGGTCGAGTCGTTGTAGCCGGAGGCGGCGGGGTACCAGACCGAGACCTCGTACGCGCCGGTCTCGGGCAGGTTCGCCTTGTACCAGGCCACGTCGCTGGCGGAGACCGGGTCGGCGAACCGGTAGTCGGGACCCATCCGCTGGCTGGAGTAGGTCGAGGTCCCCCAGTTCGCGCTCGCCGTGAACCGACCCGCGGTGGTGTTGTCGACCGTGACGCTGAACTCCTGCGGCGGCGTGGTCCCGGCCGAGACGTCGAGGTAGTCGCGGTCGATGTAGATCCGCACCCCGCCCCAGGTCTCGTAGCTGTCCCCGGTGTACTGGTGGATCCGCTGACGGTTGGCGTAGTGCCCGTCCGGGCAGTAGCTGCCGGCGTCGGTGTCCGCCACGCCGTTCCACCAGGCGAAGAAGAGGTGGTCGACGCGGGTGTACCGGGGGTCGTCGTAGGCGGCGCACAGGTCTCGGACACCGGAGGAGCCGCTGGAGTACATGCCCGAGAGGTAGCCGAGCGCGTGGAGCCGTTCGGTCCAGCCGGACAGGTACGAGAGCACCGCCGCCTTGCACGACTCGCTCGTCGGGTAGTGCTCGATGTCGTTGTAGATCACGCTTCCGGCGGGGATGCCCAGCGCGCTTGCCGCGTTCACCGCGCTGGCCGCCCGGGTGGCGCCCTGCGACCGGGCCGTGGCCGGGTCGTACGACATCTTCGGCGTACGGGTGCCGCACGGGGCCTGGTAGTCCAGCTCGATGGGGATCAGGTGCCAGCCCTTGTTGGTCTGGTTGGTCACCCAGGTCGCCGTCAGGTTGGCCTGGGTGCAGGACCGGCTGGCGCCGCTGATGTAGATGCCGACCGCACGGTACGGCGAGCTGCTGCGCCACGCGTCCATGGTCGACTGGGCCGGGGCGGTGCACGTGTCGAAGCCCTTGCCGGTGTAGGTGCCCGGCTGCGGACCGGCCGCCGCCAGCGGTGCCACCGAGGCCGGCCGGGCGGCCGTGCGCGCGGGGTCCAGGGGCACCGGCGTGGCGCCCCGACCGAGGCTGGCAGAGGCCAGGATGCGGCGGACCGTCGCCTCGGTGTCCGGCGTGTGGGCGGCCGTGACGAGGACGCCGGCGTCGCGCACCGCGACCTGGATGGTGCCGTCGCGCGACAGCGGGGCGCCCACGGTCGCCCGGCCGCTCGTCGTGACGGCGGTGTCCGCCGTGAGGCGCTCGGCGGTGACGGCGTCGATCGGTTCGATGACGAGTCCCGCCGTGCGCCCGACCAGGCCGGAGGGGCACCAGGGCTCGTCGCCGGGGTGGCCCAGGTAGACGGTGGGCCGGTCGAACCGGACGCAGGCGTGGGGGTCCTCGGCCAGGTCGACGACCTGCCAGCCGGCGGGTACCGCCACCCGGTAGCCGCGGTAGCTGACGGTCCGGTCCTCGGTGGGGGCCGCCCAGGTCGGGGTCGCCGCCCCCACCGCGCCGACGATGGCGACCGTGAGGCTCGCCATGATCCTTCTTATCGTCATCGAAGCCTCACTCTGGGGAAGAATTTTGCCAACGGGTGAACCGCGTTGCAAAATTTCTACCAGTCGCGGGCGGGGATAACCAGAGACCAATCTCGATGGTCGACCCTTATCGTGGCGGGGAGAGGACGCGCCACAGCGCCAGCGTCGCCGCGAGCGACGCGCCACCGGCCAGCGCCATCACCGCGCCCGGAAGGAGCACGTCGCTCAGGGCCCCGCCGGCTGCGGCGGCCAGGCCCTGGGCTGCCATCAGGCCGGCGCTCAGGAGCCCGAAGGCCTGACCGCGACGGGCCTCCGGAACGGCGTCGAGGAAGCGCTGGGCCAGACCGAGCTGGTAGGCGAAGCCCGCGGTGGCCACCGCGAAGAGGGCCGCCGCCGGCCACAGGCCCGGCCGGGCCGCGAAGGCCAGCATGGGTACGCCGAGCAGCAGCGCGAGCCAGGGTGTCCACGCCTCCCGGCGGGCGGGGGCGACGAACCGCCCGACCAGCAGGTTCCCGAGGAGCATCCCGCACGCGGCGGCCATCAACAGCACGCCCGCGCTGGCGTCCGGCCCGAGACCGGCGGCGTACGGCACGGCGACACCCTCCGCCCCGACCAGCAGCGAGCCGGGCAGCCACTGCGCCAGCAGCAGCCCGCGGATCCGCCGGTCGGCGAGCAGCGCCCGGTTGACCCGCCAGGTCTCCCGGACCGCCCCGGAACCGTCCCGCCCCGCGCGGGGCGGTCGCGCCGCGAGCCCGGCGCGGACGAGCAGGGCCGAGACGGCACACGTCGCGGCGGCCACCCACAGCGCGCCGTACGGGCCGATCCAGCCGAGCAGGAGCCCGCCGAGGGCGAACCCGGCCACCTGGGTGCCGCCCGCCGTGACGGTGAGCAGGGACCGCCCGAGCACGTACGTGTCGCCCGGCAGCACCTCCGGCAGCAGCGCCGTGCGCGCGGCGCTGCCGACCGGGGCCAGCAGGCCGACGGCCGCGGCCAGGACCAGCATGCCTGCCGGGGAGAGCACGCCGAGGGCGAGGACCATCACCAGGGCGAGCCGGAGCAGGTCGTACCCGACGATCACCGCGCGTGGAGGCCACCGGTCGGCGAGCGCGAGCATGAACAGCCCACCCAGCGCGTGGGGCAGGAACCCGGTCACGTACGCCAGGGCGGCGAGCAGCCCCGAGCCGGTGCGTTCGTAGACGAGCACGGACAGGGCGAGCATCTTCACCGTCTCGCCGATCATGAACACGCCGAAGCTGCCGAGGAGCACCCGGAACTCGGCGACGGCGAAGGCTTCCCGGTAGGCGGCGGGTCGCCCGGCGCCGGCTCTGGTGGAGGTGGCGGTCATCCGGGCATCGTGCGGGCCGTTCCGGTGGCCGGCCTATCCTTTCGCTGTCCGACGAAAGGTGCGATGTGCGGATCGAGGTGACCCCGGCCGACGTCGCGGCGAGCCGCTACGCCATTTCCCCGCTGGGCGAGGCGGTGGCCGCGCTGCGGCTCTGCGCCGGACAGAACCCGGCCTCCGTGCTGGCGCCGTGGGTGGCCCGGGCGCGACCGGGGTACCAGCGGCTGCGGCGGGAGTTGCCGGCGGTGGGCGCGCTGCTGGCGTTGCTGCGCCGCGGCGGCTACAACGCGGACTTCATCCAGCCACCACCGGACGGCACCGGGCGGGACTTCGCCGAGGAGTTGGCCGTGGTACGGGCGACCCCGCTCGCGCAGGCCCGCGACGAACTGGCCCGCAACCTCGCCGGTCCACGCGGCACCCCACCGGCGTACGCGCGCCGGATCTACGACTCGCCCCACGTGGTGGACCTGCTCGCGGACGCGATCGAGGCCGCCTGGGCGACCCTGGTCGAGCCGGACTGGCCCCGCCTTCGCGCCGTCCTCGAACGGGACCTGCTGCACCGGGCCGGCCGGCTCCTCGCGTACGGCTGGGGGGCGGCCGTCGCCGACCTGGACCCCCGGCTGCGGTGGGCGCCCGGCGGGGCCGTCGGGGCGATCGAGGTCGCCGACGGCGACCCGGGCGTCCGCCGACTCGACGGGCGGGGCCTGCTCTTCGTCCCCACGGTCTTCGGCACCATGATCACCTACGTCGACCCGCCGTGGCCGTTCGCCGTCGTCTACCGAGCCTCCGGGGTGGCGGAACTGCTGGGGTCGCCCGACCCGGGCCGGCCGGAGGACGCGCTGGACAGGTTGGTCGGACAGGGGCGGGCGGCGGTGCTGCGGGCGCTGGCCGCGCCCGCCACCACCAGCCAGCTCGCCGCCCAGCTCGGGGCCAGCCTGGGCGGGGTGGGCGGCCACCTGGCGGTGCTGCGCGACGCGGGGCTGGTTGCCCGTGCCCGCACCGGCCGCACGGTGCTCTACCGGCGCACCCCGCTGGGTGAGGCGCTCGCGGGGCGTGGGTGAACAGGGTTCGGCGCACCGGGTGACGCGGCCGGTCAGGCCCGCACCACGGTCACTCCGGCCTGGGCCAGGAACGCCGCCTGCTCGTCGTCCGCGCCGGTGTCGGTGACCAGCGTGTCGATCTCGCCCACGGTGCAGATGCGCGCGAACGCGCGACGGCCCAGCTTCGAGCCGTCCGCCACCACGATCGCGCGGGACGCGGTGGCCAGCATGGTGTGGTTGACGGCGGCCTCGCCGTCGTGGTGCGCGCTCGCCCCGTGCCGGTGGTCGATCGCGTCCACCCCGATCACCGCGACGTCCAACGCCACCCCGTCGAGCATCGTCGCGGCGATGGGACCGACCAGCTCGTACGAGTGGGGCCGGGCCGTCCCTCCCGTGAGGACCACCCGGATGTGCGGGCGGACGATGAGCTCGTTGGCGATGTTGAGCGCGTTGGTGACCACCGTCAGCGCCGGTGCGCGGCCGTCGGCGGCCAGGTCGGCGCGCAGCGCCAGGGCGCGGGCGACCTCGGTCGCGGTGGTGCCGCCGTTGATGCCGACGGTGGAGTGCGGGGCGATCATGGCCGCGGCGGCCTCGCCGATGCGCTGCTTCTCCGGTGCGTGCCGGCCCGCCTTGTAGCGCAGCGGCAGGTCGTAGGCCACGTTGCTCGCGGCGGCGCCGCCCCTGGTCCGGGTGACCAGTTGCTGGGCGGCGAGCTCGTCGAAGTCACGGCGCACCGTCGCGCCGCTGACCCGCAGCGCCGCGGCGGTCGTCTCGATGTCCAGCTGGCCCTGCTCGGCCAGCATCTCGAGCAGCTTGTTCCACCGTTCGTAGCGGTTCATCGTCGCGCACTCCGGTCCCTGGACACACCCGGCGGGTAACCCTATCGGCTCGCCCGCGGTGCCCGGCCCGCCTTGACCGGTGCCGCCCGTCGTCGTAGCGTCCTGCAACAAGTTGCAAATTTGCGGCACACTTATTGCATGAGGTGACAGTCGATGGCGTACATCACCGAGGAGATCACGTCGCAGCCCGCGCTGTGGTCGCGAGCCGAGAGCCTGGCCCGGTCGTCTGCCGTGACCGCGGCGTTGCCCGCACCCGGTGAGCGGGTCGCCGTCGTCGGGTGCGGCACGTCGCTGTTCATGGCGCAGTGCTTCGCCGCGCTGCGGGAGTCCGCCGGCGGCGAGACCGACGCCTTCGCGGCTTCGCAGTTCCCGCACCACCGCCGCTACGACCGGGTCGTCGCCCTGACCCGGTCCGGGACCACCACCGAGGTGCTCCGCCTGCTCGCCGACCTCCCCGCCGGCCAGCGGTCCACCGTCGTCACCGCCGTCCCCGATGAGGCGGCCACGCGGCTGGCCGACCGCTCCGTGGTGCTGGACTTCGCCGACGAGCGGTCGGTCGTGCAGACCCGGTTCGCCACGACGGCGCTCGCGCTGTGGCGCTGCGCCGTCGGCGCCGGACTGGGCACCGCGGTCGACGACGCCCGCGCGGTCCTGGCCGCCCCCGTCGACCCGGCGCTGCTCGACCGCCGGCAGTTCACCTTCCTCGGCACCGGCTGGTCGGTCGGGCTGGCGCACGAGGCGGCCCTGAAGCTGCGCGAGGCCGCACAGGCGTGGGCGGAGTCGTACCCCGCGATGGAGTACCGGCACGGCCCCATCAGCGTCGCCGACGCGCAGTCGGCGGTGTGGATCCTCGGGCCGGCGCCGGACGGCCTGCTGGAGGACGTGGCTGCCACCGGCGCCACGGTGGTCCAGTCCCCGGCGGACCCGATGGCGCAGCTGGTCGCCGCGCAGCGGCTCGCCGTCGCGGTCGCCAACCGCAAGGGCCTCGACCCGGACCGGCCGCGCCACCTCACCCGGTCCGTCGTGCTGCCGGCGACCGCGAGCCGACCGTGATCCTCGCGGTGTGTCCCAACCCGGCGATCGACGTCACCTACACGGTGCCCGATCTCGTTCCCGGCACCTCGCACCGGGTCACCACGACGCGGTGCCGGGCCGGGGGCAAGGGGGTGAACGTGGCGCGCGTGCTGTCCCTGCTCGGCGCCCGGACCCGACTGCTGGGCCTGGCCGGCGGCACGACCGGCGAGACGATCCGGGAGGAGCTGCGCGACGCCGGCATCCCGGCCGACCTCACCACCGTCGGCGGCGAGTCCCGGCGCACGGTCACCGTGGTGTCCCCGAAAGCGGCGACCGTCCTGAACGAACCGGGCCCCGTCGTCACGGCGGCCGAGTGGGGCGCCTTCACCGAACGCTTCGACGCCGCCGTCGCGTCCGCCGCGGTCGTGGTGCTCTCGGGCAGCTGCCCGCCCGGCGTGCCGGTCACCGCGTACCGCGACCTCACCGTCGCGGCCCACTCGGCGGGGGCGGCCGTGCTGGTCGACGCGGCGGGGGCCACGCTGCACCACGCGCTCACCGCACGCCCCGACGTGGTCAAGCCCAACGCGGACGAGATCGCCGACATCGTCGGAGCCGCGCCCCGCACCCGGGCGGAGGCGGTCGCCGCCGCGTACCGGCTGGGCGACCTGGGGGCCGGGGCCTCGGTGGTCTCCCGCGGCGCCCAGGGCTTCGTCGCCGTTGCCGCCGGGACCGCGTACGAGGTGCGCGCGCCGGAGACCGTGCTCGGCAACCCCACCGGCGCGGGCGACGCCCTGGCCGCCGTCCTCGCCCAGGGACTCGCCACCGGGCAGCCGTGGCCGCGGACCCTCGCCCGGGCCGCCGCGGTCTCGGCCGCGGCCGTCGTCTCGCCGTACGCCGGGGACTTCGACGCCCCCACGGCGGACCGGCTGCTCACCCACGTCACCGTCGAGGAGGTCACCGATGCCGCTCGCCGCCACCGCTGAACTGGTCGCCGCCGCCCGCGCCGCCGGCACCGCCGTGCTGGCCTTCAACGTCATCACGCTCGAACACGCCCAGGCGATCGCCGCCGGCGCCGCCGCCGCCGACCGCCCGGCGATCCTCCAGATCAGCCAGAACGCGGTGCGCTACCACGCCGGCGTGCTGCCGGTCGCCGCCGCGGCGGCCGAGGTCGCGCGCCTCTGCCCGGTCCCGCTCGGCCTGCACCTCGACCACGTGGAGGACGTCACGCTGCTGCGCCAGGCGGCGGACGCCGGATTCAGCTCGGTGATGTTCGACGCCGGCGCGCTGCCGTACGACGACAACGTCGCCGCCACCCGCGCCGCGGCGGACTGGGCCCGCGAGCAGGGGCTGTGGCTGGAGGCGGAGCTGGGTTACGTCGGCGGCAAGCCCGGAGCGCCGGCCAGCGCGCACCTCGCCGGCGTCTGCACCGACCCGGAGGAGGCGGCCCGCTACGTGGCGGAGACGGGCGTCGACGCGCTCGCCGTCGCCGTCGGCAGCTCCCACACGATGACCACCCGGACGGCGGCGCTGGACCAGGAGCTGATCGTGGCGCTGCGCGAGGCCGTGCCGGTGCCGCTGGTCCTGCACGGGTCGTCCGGCGTGCCCTTCGGGGAGCTGCGGGCCGGGGTCGGCAACGGCATCGTCAAGGTCAACGTCGGGACCGCCCTCAACGTGGCGTTCACCGGCGCGGTCCGGGCCGCGCTCGCCACGGACAGCTCGGTCGACCCCCGGCGCTACCTGAGCGCCGGCCGGGCGGCCATGACCGCCGCCGTCGCGGAGCTGCTCGCCGTGCTGCCGGAGCCGTCCGGGGCACCCGCCCTCGGCTGAACCGCCGGGCCGGCCGCCCCGGCGGCCGGCCCCCACCGCCGGCGGGATCCGGCGCTCCACCGCCCTGCCCACCTCCGACGCCCCGGCGGCTCCACCGGGCGCCGCCCTTCCCGGCAGCGGGAGACGGCCGACGACGTGCCGCCGCGGCCTCATCGGATCTTCCGACATAGCGGTGCCTCGATCCATTGTGCTATATATGTTTAAAGCCTTGGCCCCTCGTCGCGCCGTCGTCGCCCTCGTCGGCGGGCGCGGCCAGATCCCAGCGGAGCCACCGCTCCGCGCGCACGCGCCGCGTTGACAACGCCGAGACGACCAGCCGGGAGTGAGCCCATGCGCCAGCGTCACATCCTCTTCGCCAACGTCCAGGGTCACGGTCACGTCTACCCGTCGCTCGGCCTCGTCAGCGAGCTGGCCCGGCGGGGACACCGGATCACGTACGTGACGACGCCGCTGTTCGCCGACGAGGTCAAGGCCGCCGGCGCCGAGGTCGTGCTGTACAAGTCCGAGTTCGACACCTTCCACGTGCCCGAGGTCGTCAAGCAGGAGGACGCCGAGACGCAACTGCACCTGGTGTACGTCCGGGAGAACGTGGCCATCCTGCGGGCGGCCGAGGAGGCGCTGGGGGACAACCCGCCCGACCTCGTCGTCTACGACGTGTTCCCGTTCATCGCGGGGCGACTCCTGGCCACCCGGTGGAACCGGCCGGCCGTACGCCTCACCGGCGGCTTCGCCGCGAACGAGCACTACTCGCTGTTCAAGGAGCTGTGGAAGAGCAACGGCCAACGCCACCCGGCCGACGTGGCGGCCGTGCACTCGGTGCTGGTCGACCTGCTCGGGCAGTACGGCGCCGACACCCCGGTCAAGGAGTACTGGGACGAGATCGAGGGCCTCACCATCGTCTTCCTGCCGAAGTTGTTCCAGCCCTTCGCCGAGACCTTCGACGAGCGGTTCGCGTTCGTCGGGCCCACCCTCACCGGCCGTGACGGCCAGCCCGGCTGGCAGCCGCCGCGGCCGGACGCGCCGGTGCTGCTCGTCTCGCTCGGCAACCAGTTCAACGAGCACCCGGAGTTCTTCCGCGCCTGCGCGCAGGCCTTCGCCGACACCCCCTGGCACGTGGTCATGGCGATCGGCGGCTTCCTCGACCCGGCGGTGCTGGGACCCCTGCCGCCCAACGTCGAGGCGCACCAGTGGATCCCGTTCCACTCCGTGCTCGCGCACGCGACGGCGTGCCTGACGCACGGCACCACCGGAGCCGTGCTGGAGGCCTTCGCCGCGGGCGTCCCCCTGGTGCTCGTGCCGCACTTCGCGACCGAGGCCGCCCCGTCCGCGGAGCGCGTCATCGAGTTGGGCCTGGGCTCCGTGCTGCGGCCGGACCAACTCGAGCCGGCCAGCATCCGCGAGGCCGTGGAACGGCTCGCGGCCGACTCCGCCGTCCGGGAGCGCGTCCGCGAGATGCAGCGCGACATCCTCTCCGCCGGTGGGCCGGCCCGGGCGGCGGACGAGGTCGAGGCGTACCTGGAGCGGGTCGCGCCCTGACCTTCCCCATCCCCGCCCGGCGGGCCGGCGTCGTGACCGGGCGGCGTGGCCCGCTGCCGTCTCCGTGCGCGTGGCCGGGCCGTCCCCGGTGTGCGTGGCAGGCGGCCGCCCGGCGGGTGCCGCCTGTCCGGCGGCCCACGAGGGCGCGGACGGTCCACTTGACATATCGATGCCGATTTCGGTCTGCGCCGTCGTGGTCCTTGTTTCCACTTCAAAACTAGGTAGTATTTCGCCATGGGTCTTCGTGACGTCAGCGTGCTGCTGCTGTACCCGCCGAACCAGACCGCCCCCGGCACGGTGTGCAAGCCGAACGGATCGCTCGCGTACCCGAACCTGGGCGGAGCCCTGCGGGAGCACGGCGTGCACGTCCGCGTCTTCGACGCCTGCGTCGGCGAGGGCGCCGACCCGCTCGACGAGATATTCGCCAACCCCACGCCGCTGCCCAGCGGTTTCCTCCGCACCGGCGTCAGCGACGAGCGGATCCTCGAGGTGGTGAAGGACCACGACATCGTCGGCATCACCTCGATCTTCACCGACCAGGAGACGATGGTCCTGCACTGCGCGCGGCTCATCCGGGCGGCCTACCCGGAGAAGCTCCTCGTCACCGGCGGGGTCAACGCGCGGTCGCGGCTGCCGCAGTTCTTCGGGGCGGGCTTCGACGTGGTCTGCCTGTCCGAGGCCGAGCGCACGATCATCGACATCGTCGAGGCCGTACGACGGTCGGCGCACCCGAGCTTCGCCGACATCCACGGCGTCGCCTTCCTCGACGACGGCCGGATCCGGATGAACCCCGCGCGGGCGCAGGACGTCGTGTGGGACCTGGACACCCTGCCCATGCCGGCCTGGGACCTGCTGCCCAACGAGCGGTACTGGACCATCGCCCGGCCGCACTCCGGCCTCTTCGAGCCCGGCGCCGAGCTGCGGTACGCGACCATGATGACGTCGCTCGGCTGCCCGTTCCACTGCGCGTACTGCCACATCGCCGGCGAGCAGGAGGGGAGCCCCAGCGGCCCGATCGGCAAGTTCCGCGTCAAGTCGGACGACCGGGTGCTGGCGGAGATCGAGACGCTGAAGAACCTGGGCGTCGACAACGTGTTCATCGAGGACGACTCGCTCCTGGGCGACAAGCGGCGCGGCCTCCGGCTGCTCAAGAAGATCCAGGGCGCGGGCGTGACGATCTGCGACCTCAACGGCATCAACCTCATCCACCTGCTCAAGCGCTGGAAGCCCGACCACGAGGTCCTGGAGGCGATGGCCGACGCGGGCTTCACGCAGATCAACATGCCCTTCGAGTCGGGCAACCTGCGGATCATCCGCAAGTACGCGAGCAACAAGCTCAACATCGAGAAGGCCGACCTGCCCGGGCTGATCGTCGCCATGAAGGAGTACGGCTTCCAGATCTACGGCAACTACATGATGGGCTACCCGGACGAGACGCTGGAGGAGATCGAGACGACCATCCAGCTCGCCAAGGAACACGTCTCCTACGGGCTGGACGCCGCGAACTTCTTCCTCGTCGTACCGCTGCCCGGCGCGCCGTTGTTCGACATGGCGATCGCGGGCGGCCACATCAGCCCCGACTTCGACCCGGACACGATGAACATCTACCGGGCCAACATGACGGGCACCCTGGTGCCGGCGGAGGTCCTGGAGGAGCTGCGCCACCGCGCCTGGGACGAGGTCAACTCTCCGACCTGGAAGAACGCCAAGAAGGCGTGGGCGGCGACCGTCAGCTGACCGGCCGCACCGTCCATTCCTCCTGAGCGCCGGCGGCGAAGTCGCTCAGCGCGATCCGGTTCGGCAGCCCGGTCTTGGTGATCAGACTGGAGACGTGCCGCTCGACCGTACGGGGCGACAGGTGCAGCCGCTCGGCGATCTCGCGGTTGCTCAGCCGGCCGGTCAGCAGCCGCAGCACCTCGAACTCGCGTACCGTCACGCCCGTCGTCCGTAACGCGGGTGGGATCTCCGCCGCGCCGCGCCGCCGCTGCGCCACCCGGGCGCCGGCCTGGCGCAGCAGCGTACGACAGGCACCGGCGACCGGAGCGACGTCCGCCTGGTGGAAGTAGTCCTCCGCGACGCGCAGCCACTCCACCGGGGTACCCCAACCGTCGGCGAGCGCGGACTCGGCGACCAGGCGCAGGGCGAGGTGCCGCCCCATCGCGTAGAGATCGCCGACCTGCACCGCCTCGGCCACCGCCGCCGTGGCCGCCTCGTGCCGGCCGGAGCGGCCGAGCAGGACCGCCTGGGCGAAGAGCGCGAACTGGCGGTCCCAGCGCAGCCGGCTCGCCGGTGTGCCGGTGACCGCCTGGTACGCCTCCCAGTCGATCTCGCCGGCCATCGCCCTGAGCAGCAACTGGAGGCCGAGCCGCCCGCCCAGGTGAAACACGGTGGGGCTGGTCTCCTCGGCCTCGACCGCCCGGGACAACTCGGCCAGGGCCCGCGGGCGGTCCTCCTCCAACAGCGCGCAGAACGTCCCCGCCAGCCCGTGCACCCGCTGTGCGTGCAGGCCGTCGTCGCCGCCCCAGCGCCGGAACTCGACGAGCGCGTGCTCCATCTCCGCCCGCCGGCCCTGATGGGCGCCGAGCACCGCGCGGAGCAGCAGGACGTACTGGGTGGTCTCGATCAGCTTGAGGCGGGTCGTCGCAGTCAACACCTGGTCGATCAGGTCCCGTGCCGACAGGTAGTCGCCTCGCATGATCAGATGCAGCGCGATGCTCGCCTCGGCCTGCTGGCGGGCGGTCACCGCGCCGGTCTGCCGCGCCCGTTCCCGCGCCTCTTCCAGCCGGTCCAGCGTGCCGTACCGCAACGCGTCGTCGTTGCCCAGCCGGATCAGCGCGTGCACCTCCCAGATCGGCAGGTCGTGCTCGGCGGCGATCGACCGCGCCTGCTCCAGGCAGCGGGTGGCCTCGGCCGGGTCGCGGTGGCGGACCAACGCGCCGAGCAGTTGCCATGCCTGGCAGGCCACCACCGGCAGGGGGACCGCCGCACCGACCGTGGCGGCCCGGCGGGCCAGGGTCTCGGCGACCGACAGCTGGTCCTGCCCCGGAGTGTCCAGGGCCAGGTGCGCGGCGACGATGTCGACCGGGGCCGTCTCCTCCGCCGGGGCGTCCGCGCCGAGCAGCTCGCGGGCGATCTCCACCTGGGCCGCCGCGTCGGTGAGCTGGCCTGCCACCACCGCGGTCCACGCCAACCGGGTGTGCAGCTGGGCCCGCCGTCGCGGGTCGAGCCCGGCCACCTGGTCGGGACTGCTGACCAGGTCGAGCGCCCGCTTCACCAGCCCCGCCTCGCCGAGGGCCTGCAACAGTGTCTCCAGCGTGTCAGCCCGGGCCTCGGCCGCCCCGTCGGCCTGCAACTCCCAGGCCTGGTCGAGCAGGGCGACGGCCGAGGTGGGGGCGCCCTGCGCCAGGGCCCGCCGCCCGGCCTCGGCGAACAGCCGGCCGGCCGTCGCCGTGTCACCGGCGTCCAGGTGCAGGGTGGCGGAGATCTGACACCACTCACCGGGCAGGTCCGGGTGGACCTTCGCCACGGCGTCGGCGACGGTGCGGGCCAACTCCACCCGGTCGGCCGGCTCGACCAGCGCGAGCAGCGACTCCTGGGTGACCCGGTGCCGGAAGGCGTACCAGTCGGTCAGTTGGTCGTCCGGCATCACCAACTGCGCCACCAGGTCGCCGTGCAGGTGGTTGAGCAGGTCGCGGTCGCTCAGGCCGGTGGCCGTCTGCACCACGGCCACCGGGAACCGCTGCCCCATCAGGGCGCCGCAGGACAACAGCTGCCGGGCCTGGGGGCCCAGCTTCTCGATCCGGTGGGCCATGCTGCGGGTGAAGGCGGCCGGCAGCGTGGCGGGCGGCTGCGGCGCGAGCTGCCAGCCCTGGGCCCCGGGCAGCAGCAGCCCGTTCTCCACCATGGCGGCGAGGATCTCCTCGATGAGGAACGGGTTGCCGCCGCTGCTGCCCCAGAGCAGCTCGGTCGCGGCCGCCGGCAGTTCCTCGCCCGCCACGCCCAGGCAGGAGCCGGCCATCGCGGGCAGGTCGCCCGAGCCGAGCCGGTCCAGCGCGATCAGGGTGCACCGCCCGCGCCGGGCCGCTGCCCGGGCCACCTCGATCGCCGGCGAGTCGTCGGCCCGGATGGTGCCCAGCAACAGGGTCGGCTGCTGGTCGAGGTTGTCGATGAGGTATTCGACCACCATGAGCGTCTCGGCGTCGGCGTCCTGCAGGTCGTCCAGGACCATCAGGCACCCGCGGTCCCGGCCGGCCAGACCGGTCAACCGGAGCACGGCCTCGGCGAGGATCACCACCGACCCGCCCTCCTGGTCGGCCAGGGGGGTGCCCCAGTCGGGCACGAGCCGCCCGAGCACCGGACCGTACGGGCCGAGCGCGGCGACGTCCACCGGCGTGGAGCGGAGCAGGGAGAGCACCGCCTCGGTGAGCGGCCGCAACGGCACCCCGGCGCCGAGCGTGCTGCCGCGCCCGCGCAGCAGGCTCATCTCGGCGGTGTAGCCCAGCTCGACCGCCGCCGCGGCCAGCCGCGACTTGCCGATGCCGGCCTCCCCGACGAGGAAGACGGCCCCGCCGTTCCCGGCGCGGGCCGCCTCCAGCATGTCCCGTAACGTGCCGAGCTCCGCGTCACGGCCCACGATGATTCGGGAACGGCAGTGCACGACAGGAACGATAGCGAGGCGGTCCGGCGTTAACCAGGCTCGGCCGAAGACCCCACCGACCACGGTGGACTGTCTCGGCCGACCGGACGGACCGCCGCGCTGACCGTACCGTTCCCGTCCCCCGTCCCGTCAGATGCGGAAGGTGGGGCAGCAGGTGGTGAGCGGGGCGGCGTTCAGGTCGACGCCGTCTCCGGCGTCTCCGGTGACCAGGCGCCCCACCAGCAGACCCACCGGGATGGCCAGGCCGGCCAGGGCCGCCGTACGCAGCCCGAAGGCCACCACCGGGCTGGTCCGCGGCGCCCCGACCGGGCGCGCGTCGGCGGTGTCGTCGGTGGCGGGAACGTCGACGGTGAGCTTCTCGGACATGATGTTCTTCTCTCCTCAGATGAAAGGGTTGGTGGACGACGGCCAGCCGGTTCCGGCCGGCCGTGGGGTCGGTTCCAGGAGCAGCACGGACGGCACCCGGTCGGCCAGGCCGAAGCGCAGCAGGCCGTACCCGATGCCGGCGAGCCCGGTCAGCAGGCCGGGGGTGAGCACCCCACCGGGCGTCCCGCAGTAACGGGTGTGCCACTGCAACGTGTCCAGGATCAACGTGGCCCGCCGGCGCAGCGCGGCGGTCGCCGCCGGCCCGGCAGGCCCGGCGGCCAGGACGGTCAGGGCCTCGGCGATTCCCGACTCGCCGTGGCACAGGCTCAGGTCCTGGGCGGGGGGCCGGTCGGCGAGCTGCCGGACGAGGCGGGCCGGGCCCCCCGGGTCCGCGGTGTCGTCCCCGCCGGGCGACCGCTCGCATCCGGCGAGTGCGAGCGCCAGGCCGGCGGTGCCGGCGCACCACCCTGCCGAACTGGTCGGGGCGCCCTCGGCCTGCCGCAGCGCCCGGCGGCCGGCGTCCGCGTGCCGGGCGGATCCGCCGCTGGTGCCGGCGAACCGGCGCAGGGCGTACGCGATCCCGGCCGAGCCGTCGGCGAAGCCCGGCGGGCCGGCGGACCCGCCCACCGCATCGGCCAGCCGCTCGGCGCAGATCTCGGCCAGCGCCGCCGCCCGGTCGAGGCCCAGCTCGGCGTGGATCGAGGACATCGCGGCCAGGCAGCCGGCCCGGCCGGTCGCCCAGTCGTCACCGGCCGGGCCCGCGACGGCCACCTCGGCCAGCTCGACCGCCGTGCCCGCCCATCGGCCGATCTCCGGGTCGTCGAGCAGGTTGGTCAGCCGGGCCAGCCCGTAGGCCAGCCCGCCGAGACCGTGCAGGCCGCCGCAGCCGATCGCCGTGATCAGCTCCGGCCGGCCCGAGAGCAGGTCGAGCAGCCGAGGCGCCGCGGCGACCGCCCGGCGGGCCACCTCGCCGTAGCGGGCCACGCCGCTGATCCGGGCGAGCTGGCCGAGGAAGAGCGCGACCCCGAGGTACCCGTTGGCCAGCCCGGCTCCCATCGGCAGCAGGAGCCACTGCCGGTCGTCGACCAGTTCCAGGCCGAGCCAGTTCACCCGCTCCCGGCCGGGTACACCCCGGGCCACGAGCTGGTCGGCGATCGCGCACGCCGCCGCGACCAGCCGTTCGGGCGGGGCCGCCGTGCCGTGCAACGGCCCCGGCATCGGGGCGCCGTCCCGGTGCCCGGCCACCGGCCGGCGGGTGGCCAGGCTGGCCGCGATGACCCACTCCTGGTCCTGCCGGTCGGCCTCGCCGAGCCCGGCGATCCGGTCCAGCGCCGCCTCGACACCGCTACGGCGCAGCGGCACCGCGGTCGGCTCGCCGTCGGCCATCAGGTGATGGCTGTCGGCCCGGGCATGGAAGTAGGGGACGTCGCCGCGCCACAGCGCGACGATGTCGTGGCGCGCGAACACCGGGTCGCCGGGGGCCTGGGTCCGGTCGTGGAGCAGCCCGAGGAACCGGTCCCGCTCCAGGCCGTCGCGGAGCAGGTCCGGATGGGTGGCCTCGTCGAGCAGCGTCCGGTAGGTCCAGGTGGGGCGGACGACGAGCCGCACCGTCATCGCCGACGACGCCTCGACCAGCCCGCCGAACTCCTCGCGGTGCGCCTCGATCGCGTCGTAGCCGAGCCGGAAGCCCTCCAGCATGGCCGCCTCGTGGTCCTCCGGGTCGACCACCCGGTCACCGAGCCGGGGCTGGTTCAGCGCACCGTCGAAGGCGACCGCGCGGCGGACCAGGCGCATCCGGTCGGTGCCCGGGTCCGCCCAGTCGACCCGGCTGGCCGGACTCGGCCGTCCCGGGTCACCGCCGGAGCCGGAGAGGTCCATGATGCCCTGTTCGCCGACGACGATCAGCGGCAGCAGCGCGGTCCGGTGCACCGAGGCGACGAGCAGGTCGGCCGCCGGGTCGCCGCTGTCGACCGGCGGCCCCCAGAGCGGACGGAACAGGGTCTCGGCGTCGACCAGCACGGGATCCTCCGCACTGGCGATCAGGTTCTCGTAGTGCAGGTCGGTGGTGTTCAGCGCGTGGGCGAGCGCCAGCAGCGCGCCCTGCCGCCGGTAGAACCGGTGCGCGCCGTCCGGGTCGGTGAGCGGGGCCGCGGCCACGAACTCGGTCCAGCCGTGCTCGGCGCGGGCCAGGCAGGCCACCCCGCGGAGACCGACGGCCGGCACCACCCGGTTCAGCCAGTCCACGAAGGCCCGCAGCCGGACGTCCGGGCTCAGGTCGCGGGGCTTGTAGACCAGCCGCCTGCCGTCGGCGAACCGGACGATGGTCGTGGTCCGCCCGCCGCGGTGCGCGTCGCCCTGCTTGTCCTCGACCGCCACCAGCGGACCGGGGTCGGCGCCGTCGAGCAGGGCGTCCACCAGAGGGGCCCGGTCGGCGGCGTACCGGGTCACCAGCTCCAGCATGGCATCGGCGGCCTGGGTGGCGGCCTGCCCGAGCAGCCGCGCCAGGACCGGATGGTCGGCGAACAGCGCGGCCAGCCCGGCCGGGGCGCTCAGCCGGCGGACGAAGTCGGCGAACCGGGCGCGGCCGTCGGCGCCGGTCAGCCGACCGGCGGCCCGCTGGCGGTGCAGCTCCGCGACGAGGGTGCGGGCGGCCAGGCCGCCCAGTTGCCGGTCCAGGGTGGCGCCCAGCGCGGTGGCCAGCGCGGGCAGGTCGACCTGGGTGTCGGTCACCACCCGGCCGGCGTCCCGGCGGAAGCGGGCCGTCGCGTGGTCGACCAGCGGGCGCAACGGCAGGGCGAACGCCGCCCGCCAGTCCGTCGGGACCGGCGCCGACGGGGGGAGCGGCGCGGCGGCGCGTACCGCGGACTCGACCGGCGCCACCCAGGACGGCGGGTCGAGCCGCGCGGCGATCTGCGCGTCCTCCTCGGCCAGGAGCGCGACCAGCCGGTTCTCGTCGACGGCCAGTTCGCCCAGCCGGACGTCCAGCGCGGGACCGTGCTCGGCGCGCCACCGGTCCAGCCGCTGCCGGGCGTGGTCGAGCCGGGCGCCGCCGACCGGGTCGGCGCCGCAGCCCGCGGCCACCCGCTCGTGCAGGGCCAGGCCGCGTGCCCACCAGCCCGGACCGAGCAGGTCCGGCTCGGTCGGGGCGAGGCTGTGCGGGCCGTCGGCCGTCGTGGTGTTCACCGGATAGAGGGTGCCAAGGGTCGGCGGCGAACTCATGCGTGGGATCCACCCAAATTCTCGCCGTCCCCGCTGGTCGCCGGCCGGGACGGGGCAACCCCGGCCGCGGCCTGCGTGACCGGCTCGCCGAGGCCGATCGCCGGTGTCCCCGGCCGGAGACGGGTGCAGCGGTGCCGGGTGTCGGTGGCGCGGCGACACGGCGGGCGGCCGTCGGCGTGCCGGGCGGCGGAATTTGGGTGTACCGCACAGATGCGTCGGCGCGCGATGTTGGTGAGTCTCCGACCTGTCAATCGGCCCGACCCGATCGGAGCGACCGTGGAGTTTCGCGTACTGGGGCCGGTGAGCGCCTGGCGCGACGGCAGCGAGGTCCCGCTGGACGGCGCCAAGCAGCGCACCGTCCTGGCCGCGCTGTTGCTCGCCAGGGGGCGGACGGTGTCCGACGCCCAGCTCTGCCAGCTGCTCTGGGGCGAGCAGCCGCCAGCGACCTTCGCCGCCCAGCTCTACAACTACGTCTCCCGGCTGCGCAGGTACCTCGGCGACGGGGTGGAGATCGTCCGGCAGTGGTCCGGGTACGTCATCCGGATCGGGGGCAGCCGGCTCGACATCGAAGAGTTCGAGCGGCTGGCTGGGCTGGGCCGGGACGCGCTGCGCGGCGGCCGGCACGAGGAGGCCGCGCAGTGGCTGCACGAGGCGCTGGCGTTGTGGCGCGGTACGACGCTCGCCAACGTCACCGACCATCTGGTCGAGGCCGAGGCGCATCGGATGAGCGAGCTGCGGACGGCGGCCCTGGAGCACCGGATCGAGGCCGACCTGATGCTGGGCCGGCAGGCCGAGCTGGTGCTGGAGCTGACCGACCTGGTCGCCGGTCAGCCGCTGCACGAGCGGTTGCGCAGCCAGCTGATGACCGCTCTGTTGCGGTGCGACCGCCAGGCCGACGCGCTGGCCGTCTACCACGAGGGTCGCCGGGTGCTCGCCGACGAGCTGGGGGTCGACCCGGGCCCCGCCCTGGTCGAGGCGTACCGGGCGGTGCTCGCCGGGTCCGCTCCGCCCGCCGCCGAGGTGGCACCGCGGGCCGAGCCGGGCTGGCGGGACGTACGTCCGGCGATGCTGCCACCCGGCGCGCAGGACTTCTGCGGCCGGGGCCAGGAGCTGCGGGAGCTGACCGGGCTGCTGGCCGAGCCGTCGTCGGCCGCGCCTCCGCGGGCCCTGCTGACCGGGATGGCCGGCGTCGGCAAGACGGCGCTGGCGCTGCGGGCCGCGCACCTGTGCCGGGGCGACTTCCCGGACGGGCAGCTCTACGCCGACCTGGGCGGCACCCGGGGCAACGCCACCGACCCGAGCGACGTGCTGGGCTGGTTCCTGCGCAGCCTGGGCAACACCGAGCAGGCGATCCCGAGACGGCTCGACGAACGCGAACGCCTCTACCGCAGCCAGCTGGCCGGCCGCCGGATGCTGGTGGTCCTCGACAACGCCGCCGACTACGCGCAGGTCCGCCCGCTGCTGCCCGGCGACCCGTCGTGCCGGGTGATCCTGACCTGCCGCGGGCGCCTCTCCGAGCTGCCCGGCGTCACCCGCCTCGAGGTGGGCATCCTCGACCCGGCGCAGGCGCTGGACCTGTTCGCCACGATCGTCGGCCCGCAACGGGTGGCCGCCGAACCCGCGGCCGCCCACCGGATCGTGCAGTTGTGCGGGCGGCTCTCGATCGGCATCCGGGTGGCCGCGGCCCGGCTCATCGCCCGGCCGCACTGGTCCCTGCGGTACCTCGCGCAGCGGCTGGCCGACGAACGGTTCCGCCTGGACGAGCTGCGGCTGGGGACGCTGGACGTCCGGGCCCGCATCGAGGGCAGCTACCAGGGGCTCGCGGCTGAGAGCCAGGTCGCGCTGCGCCGGCTGGCGCTGCTGGAGACGGCCGACTTCCCGATCTGGGTCGCCGCCCGGGTGCTCGGCGTGCCGCGCTGGGTCGGGGAGGAGGTGGCCGAGAACCTGGTCGACGCCCGGCTGCTGGAGATCGCCGGCTCGGACGGCGGGCGGCGGCAGCGGCACCGCTTCCACGACCTGGTGCGGGTCTTCGCCCGGGAGAAGGCCGACCCGGTGGACCGCCGGATGATGGCCGGTGGTCCACCGGCGTCCGCGGGGCCGCGCGTCCGCGTGCCCGCCTGAGCCCTCGGCACCGGCTCCGCGCGCCCGGCGGCCGGCACGGCGACGCGCACCGGTCGGCGGTATGGAGAAGATATAGCCGGCACCGGCACGGTCATCAGGTGACCACCCTGATCCCGCCCGAGTGCGCGACCACCGCGCGGATCGACCTGACCCACGCCACCGCCGACGAGATCGTCGCCCGGGTCCGGCCCGACCGGGACGACCCGGTCTTCGCCGGGCACTACCCCGGATTCCCCCTGCTGCCGGGCGTCCACATCGTCGAGTACGTGCACCGCACGGTGCTCGCGGCGACGCCGGCAGCGGTCCTCGCCGAGCTGGTGTCCTGCCGGTTCCTCCACACCGTCGACCTGGACGACGAGCTGGTCGTCGCCGTCCGGTACGACGGCGGGCTGCGCCGTGGCACGGTCACCGTGTCCGGTGTCCCGGCCGCCGAGGTGGTGCTGCGCTACCAGGACGGAGACGACTGATGCTGGACAGCGACGACATCCGGCGGCTCATCCCGCACCGCCCGCCGATGCTCCTGGTCGACCGGGTCAGCGAGCTGGTGCCCCGGCGCCGGCTGGTGGGCAGCCTCACCGTCACCGGCACCCGGCCGCTGCCCGCCGTGCTGCTGCTGGAGTCGTGGGGGCAGGCCGCGCTGCTGCTGATCCGGCACGACCGGCCGATGCCCGACGTGCTGGCCGACGGGGTGCCGGTCGCGGGGGCCTTCGAGGGGATCCGTTTCGGCCGGCCGGTGCTGCCGGGCGAGACGGTCGAGCACCGGGTGGACCTGATCCGGCTGATCGCCGACACGGGCTTCGTCCGGGGCGAGAGCGTGGTCGGGTCCGAGGTGGTCATGCAGGTCGGTCGCCTGGTCGGCGCGGTGCGCCCGGCGGCCTCGCTCCGCCCCGCCGCCCTGGACGGGGCATCCGACGTCAAGGAGTCGACATGAGTGAAATCCGACGACCGGTCGCCCTGGTCAGCGGCGGGTCCCGGGGGATCGGCCGGGCCGTGGTCCGGCAGCTCGCCGCGGACGGGTACGACGTGGCCTTCTGCTACCAGAGCAGCCAGCAGGCAGCCGAGAAGGTGGTCGCGGAGGTCGGCGAGGCCGGCGCCCGGGTGCTGGCCCGCCAGGTGGACGTCGCCGACCCGCAGCAGGTACGCGACTTCGTCTCCGGTGTGGAACGGGAGCTGGGCGAGGTGGACGCGGTGGTGACCGTCGCCGGGATCATCCGCGACCGGCCGGTGGCGATGATGGCCGACGACGACTGGCGGTCGGTGATCGACGTCAACCTCGGCGGCGTCTACCACGTGTGCCGGGCGGCGATCCGGCGGATGATGCGGCGCCGCAGCGGCTCGATCGTCACGGTCTCCTCGGTGGCCGGCATCACCGGCAGCCCCGGCCAGACCAACTACTCGGCGTCCAAGGCCGGCATCATCGGCTTCACCAAGGCGCTGGCCAAGGAGGTCGGGCCGTACGGGATCAGAGTCAACACCGTGGCGCCCGGGTTCATCGAGACCGACATGCTCAGCAACCTGCCCACCGGGCTGACCGAGGGCATCCAGAAGCGGGCCGCGCTCGGCCGGCTCGGCCAGGTGGAGGAGATCGCCCCGGTGGTGACGTTCCTGCTGTCGGAGCGGGCCTCCTACCTGACCGGCCAGGTCGTCACGGTTGACGGTGGTCTGACCTTCTGACCCGCTGCGCGGCGAGCCGGGTCCGCATGGCCTCCAGGCGGACCCGGCGCGCCTGTGCGTGGGCCCGGCGTGCGGTGAGGCGCGGGTAGACCGTGCCGAGCAGCCGGGAGAACAGGTCGACCCGGCGGGCGTCCGCCCCGACGATGATCTTCACCCGGTTGCGCCGGACCCCGCGCAGGATGATCCGGGCGGCCTGCTCGGCCGACGTCGTCGCCTCCCGGGCGAACCGCTCCTGGATCCCGCCGTAGCCCAGTCCCCGGCCGGTCCGCGCGTTGCTGAAGATGTCGGTACGCACCTTGCCCGGGTAGACGCAGCTGACCGCCACCGGCACCTCGCCTACCCGCATCTCCTGGAGCACCGCCTCGGTGAACCCGCGCACGGCGAACTTGGCCGCGTTGTACGCGGTCTGCGCCGGCGCCGCGGTCAGCCCGTACATGCTGGAGACGTTCACCAGGTGGCCGCGGGAGGCGACGAGTAGCGGCAGGAACGCCCGGGTGCCGTGCACCACGCCCCAGAAGTCGACGTCCAGCACCCAGCGCATGTCGTCCCACCTGGCCTCGGTGATCGAGGCCAGCAGGGTCACCCCGGCGTTGTTGACCACCAGGTCGGCGCCGCCGAAGTCGGCGCGGACCGCCTTGGCGTGGGCCTGCACCGCCGCCCGGTCGGCCACGTCCAGTCGGTAGGTGCGTACCTCGGCGCCCCGCTCGGCGCACCTGGCTGCCGTCTTTTCCAGGCCGTCCTCCACGGCGTCGGACAGCGCCAGCCGGGCGCCCTGGGCGGCCAGCTCGACCGCCAGTGCCCGACCGATGCCCGAACCGGCTCCGGTGATGACCGCGACCTTGCCTCGGAAATCCTTCATGCGCGCTCCCTCGCGAGTCGGCGTGCCCGCCTGCGGCGACACACTTCGGCCCGCACGGTCTCGGGCCGGGCTATCTCTTTTCCATACCGGGCGCGATGTAGAGAAGTTATGAGAGCGCCGTCGAACACTCCCTCCGGACGGTGCCACCAGGACGCCGACCGGCATTGTGCGGAGGGAGCGATGGCGCGGATGACTGGCGCGGCAATCACCGGGCTCGGGGCGTACCGGCCGAGCAGGTTGATCACCAACGAGGAGATCGCCGAGGAGACCGGCGTGACGCCGGCGTGGATCGAGGAACGTACCGGCATCCGGTCGCGCTACCGGTCCGGGCCGGAGGAGACCGTGACGATGATGGCCGCCGAGGCCGGCGGGAAGGCGCTGGCCATGGCGAACGTCGACCCGGCCGACGTGGACCTGGTCATCCTCGCCTCGGCGACGAAGAAGGACCGCATCCCGGGTGGGGCGCCAGAGGTGGCCAGCCGCATCGGCATCACCGCCACCGGCGCGTTCGACCTGAACGCCGCCTGCGCCGGCTTCGCCTATTCGATCGGGATCGCGGCGAACGAGATCCGGGTGGGCAGCGCCCGCAACGTGCTGGTCGTCGGGGCCGAGCAGCTCAGCCGGTTCATCGACCGGGAGGACCCGGCCACGTACGTCATCTTCGGCGACGGCGCGGGCGCGGCGGTGGTCTCCGCCGCGGAGGCCGACGGCATCGGCCCCACGGTGTGGGGCAGCGACGGCCGACGGGCGGACATCCTCGGCACGAAGTGGGACGCCAACGGCCGGGAGTTCGCCAAGATGGACGGCCCGCTGGTCTACCGCTGGTCCACCAAGAACGTGCCGCGGGTGGCCCGCAAGGTGTGCGCCCTCTCCGGCATCGAGCTGTCGGACATCGACTGGTTCGTGCCGCACCAGGCGAACCTGCGCATCGTCGACCAGCTCGCCGAGATCCTCCAGATCCCGGACGAGAAGGTCGCCAAGGACATCGTCGACACCGGCAACACCTCGGCCGCGTCGGTGCCGCTCGCGCTGAGCCGGCTGCGCGAGAGCGGCCGGACCACGCCCGGCGACCGCGTGATGCTGCTCGGCTTCGGGGCGGGACTCGCCTACGCCGGCCAGCTCATCCGGATGCCCTGACCACCTCGAACCCGACCACCAACCCGAAAGGACCACGACCATGACGATGACCGTCGACCAGGTGTCCCTCGACGTCGTGCAGCTCACCCGCAAGCTGATGACCGAGGACGTCGACCGCGAGATCAACCCCGACGACGCGTTCGTCGACCTCGGCCTGGACAGCCTCAAGCTCGTCGACCTGCTCGCCGCGGCGGAAGCCCACTTCGACATCGAGGTCCCCGACGAGGAGGTCGGCAGCTTCACCACGGTCCAGGACCTCACCGACTTCGTCCTCGCCGCCAGGTCCTCGGTGTGACCGAGGACGTCCGGGAGCTGTCGGTCGGGCAGCGGGCACTGTGGCTGGTCTACCGGCTGGCCCCGGACAGCCCGGCCAGCAACGTGGTGCACGGCCTGTACGTCGCACCGGCCCTCGACCCCGACCTGGTGCGCCGGGCGATGGCGGCGGTGCAGCCGCGGCACGACCTGCTCCGGTCCCGGTTCGTGCAGACGGACCAGGGACCGGTGCGGGTCGTGGACCCCGACCTCCGCTGCGAGGTCGAGGTGCACGACGTGCCCGACCTGGACGACGATGCCCTGCTGCGCCGCTGCCAGGAGTTCGGCGACCGGCCGCTGCGGCTGGAGCAGGACGGTCCGCTGCGGGCGGCGCTGCTGCTGCGGCGTACCGACTGCGTGCTGGTGGTGGTCATCCACCACATCGCCACCGACTTCCACTCGCAGCGGATCGTCTGGCAGGAGCTCGCCGAGGCGTACGGGGCACTGCAGGCCGGGCGGCCGGTGGAGCTGCCCCCCGTCACGGGCAGCTACGACGACTTCCTGGCCCGGGAGCGGGCGGCGCTGTCCGGCGAGCGCGGCGAACGGCTGCGCGCCTACTGGGACAGCGTCTGCGACGGGGCCACGGCGGCGACCCTGCCGACCGACCGGCCCCGCCCGCCGGTGCGCTCCTTCCGCGGCGGCGCGTTCAGCCGGGCGTTCCCGGACGACCTCGCCGGCCGGCTGCGGGAGACCGCGGCGGCGGCCAGGGTGACGCCGTACAGCGTGGTGCTCGCCGCGTTCGAGGCCACCATGTACCGCTACACCGGGCTCGGGGAGTTCACCGTCGGGTGTCCGGCCTCGCTGCGCCGGGGCCGGGCGCTGCGGGGGGTGGTCGGGTTGCTGGTCAACACGATCGCGCTGCGCGCGTCGTTCCATTCCGGCACCACGTTCGCCGAGGCGATCACCTCCGCGAGCCGGCAGCTGGCCGACGGCGTGGCGCACGCCGGCTACCCGTTCCCGCTGGTCCAGTCGGGCCGGCGCAACCGGGAACCGGCCGTGCGGGTGACCGTCACGCTGCTGGTGCACCAACACGACGACGACTTCACCGTCGAGCGGCACCACTTCGCCGGGCACCGCATCCGGCTGCTGGACATCCCGTACGACGAGGGCCAGTTCGACCTCTCGGTGACCCTCACCCAGTACCAGGACGGCAGCCTCCAGGCGGAGTTCGGGTACGACACCGACCTGTTCGACGAGGCGACCGTGCAGCGGCTGGCCGGGCACTTCCTCCAGATGCTGCGGGTGGCCTGCACGGCACCGGAGACGGTGGTGTCCCGGGCGGCCATGGTCGACGAGGCGGAGCTGGCCGACCTGCTGGCGCTCGGCACCCAGTAACCAGCGCGGTGGGCACCCCGCGCCGGCCCGGTACGACCGGTCGGCGACCCGCCGCGCAGGGCCGGATCCGGCCCGGTGCACCCCCCGTCGCCGGGCCGGATCCCGGTCGGCCCGCCGCCTGCGGCCGATCGGTGCGCCCCGGCCGGGGGAGCGACCGGCGCGCACGGCCCCCGGACAACCGGCAGGCCCGGCCGGGCATGGCGCCGGTATAGCAGCGATATAGCAGTGGCTGAGACCTTCTCGGCGTTGACAGTCCATTGTGGAGGGAGGAACGGTGCGCGAGGGCATCCTCTCGACGATCGGGAACACGCCGCTGGTGCAGCTGGTCCGGTTGTTTCCGGAGTTTCCCTCCCGGGTCTTCGTGAAGCTCGAACGCTTCAACCCCGGCGGCAGCATCAAGGACCGCACCGCGCTCAACATGCTGCGCGACAAGATCAGCTCCGGGGAGCTGGTGCCCGGTCGGTCGGTGGTCGTCGAGTCCAGCTCGGGCAACCTGGCCATCGGCCTGGCCCAGGTCTGCGCGTACTACGGCATCCGGTTCATCTGCGTGGTCGACCCGAAGACCACCCGGCAGAACCTGGCGATCCTGACCGCGTACCGGGCGGAGATCGAGATGGTCGAGCACCCCGACCCGGTGACCGGCGAGTACCTGCCGGTCCGCCGCCGCCGGGTCCGTGAGCTGTGCGAGCGGATCCCGTACGCCTACCGCCCAGACCAGTACGCCAACCCGCTCAACGCCGCCGCCCAGCGGCGGACCATGGCCGAGATCGTGGCCGCGCTCGACGGGCGGGTCGACTACCTGTTCTGCTCCACCGGCACCTGCGGCACGTTGGTCGGCTGCGCCGGCTACCTGCACGACCACGGGCTGTCCACCCGGGTGGTGGCGGTGGACGCGGTGGGCAGCGCCATCTTCGGCGGCGAGCCCGAATCCCGGCTGATCCCTGGGCACGGCGCCTCCATCGTGCCGCCGCTGGCCGCCGACGCGGCACCGGACGAGATCGTGCACGTCTCCGACCTGGACTGCGTGGTCGGCTGCCGGCTGCTGCTCAACCGGGAGGCCATCCTCGCGGGCGGCTCGTCCGGCGCCACCGTCGCCGCGCTGCGCCGGCGCATCGCGCAGATCCCCGCGGGCGCCACGTCCGTGCTGATCCTGCCGGACAACGGCGACCGCTACCTCGACACGATCTATTCGGATCAATGGGTCGTCCGGCACTTCGGCGAGATCACCCACCTGTGGAAGGACGAGTCATGCTGATCATCGGCCAGGCCGTGGTCCGGGACATCCTCGACGGCGACGACGCCCGGGTCGTGGACCTGGTCCGGGACGCCTACCTGCTGCACGACCAGGGCCGCAGCAGCCTGCCGCACTCGGTCTTCCTGCGGTTCCCCGAGCAGCCCCGGGACCGGATCATCGGCCTGCCGGCCTACCTCGGCACCGAACCGCCCGCCGCCGGGATCAAGTGGATCTCCTCCTTCCCCGGCAACCTGGCGCACGGCCTGGAGCGGGCCAGCGCCGCCATCGTGCTGAACTCGATGCGCACCGGGCACCCGGTGGCCCTGGTCGAAGGCTCGGTCATCTCGGCCCGCCGTACCGCGGCCAGCGCGGCGCTCGCAGCCGGCCTGCTCACCGCGCGCCGCCGCCCGGACGGCCTGGCGCTGATCGGCTGCGGCCTGATCAACCAGCAGGTGCTGCGGTTCGTGGCCGGCACCGTCGCCCCGCCCCCGGCGCTGACGCTGTTCGACACCGACCCGCACCGGGCCGCCGCCTTCGCCGAGGCCGCCCGCGCCCTGCTGCCCGGCCTGCCGGTGACGCCGGCCGCGACCGCCGAGGAGGCGATGGCCGCGCACCGGATGGTCTCGATCGCCACCACCGCCACCGAGCCCCACCTCGACCTGGACGCCTGCCGGCCCGGCGCGGTGCTGCTGCACCTGTCCCTGCGCGACCTGCGTCCCGAGGCGGTGCTGACGGTGCGCAACGTGGTCGACGACCCCGACCACGTCTGCCGCGAGCGCACCTCGCTGCACCTGGCCGAGCAGCTCACCGGCGGCCGGGACTTCGTCTCCGCCACCATCGGCCAGCTCGCCGGCGGCCGGGTACGGCTGCCCGACGACGACGTGCCGGTGGTGGTGTCCCCGTTCGGCCTGGGGGTGTTGGACCTCGTCCTGGCCGAGCACGTCCGCGCCACCGCCCACCGGCGAGGCCTGGGCGTACGCGTCGACGACTTCCTACCCGTGGCGGACGCCACCGTGGCGTCCACCTGATCCGCGAAGGAGTGGCAATGACCGACGACCGCAGCTACCGGGTGGTGCTCAACGACGAGGAGCAGTACTCGGTCTGGTGGACCGACCGGGAACTGCCCGCCGGCTGGCGGGCCGAGGGCACCGAGGGCAGCCGAGACGAGTGCCTGGCCCGGATCGGCGAGATCTGGACCGACATGCGGCCGCTGAGCCTGCGCCAGCGCATGGAGTCCCAGGCCACGGCCTGACCCACGGCCCGACCCGACGCCCGCGCCCGGTCCCCCCGGAGGAGGAGCACCATGAGCATCGTTCCGCCCGCGGCGCCAGCAGCCGCAGCCGCCGCCCTGGGGGCCGGCACCCTGTCCGAGCTGATCGCCCGGCAGGCCGCGCTGACACCCGCCGCGACCGCGGTACGCGACGACACCGAGCGGCTGGACTACGCCGGGCTGGACCGGCGGGCCAACCAGCTCGGGCGGTACCTGGCCGGGCTAGGCGTGGGCCCGGAGTCGCTGGTCGCGGTCAACCTGGACCGCGGCGTCGACCTGGTGGTCGCGCTGCTGGGGGTGTGGCGCGCCGGCGCCGCGTACCTGCCGCTGGACCCGACCCACCCGGCCGAGCGGCGGCGGTGGATCCTCGCCGACAGCGGCGCCGACGTGCTGCTCACCCGGGCCGCCCTGCGCGACGAGGCGGCGCCCGGCCGGGTGGTCTGCGTGGACACCGACCGGGCCCGGATCGCCGCCGCCCCCGCCACCGCGCCGGTACCGGCACCCGACCCGGATGCCGTCGCGTACGTCATCTACACCTCCGGGTCCACCGGCCGCCCCAAGGGGGTGCTGATCACCCACGGCGGCATCGGCAACCGGGTGACCTGGACGATCCGGGAACACGGCCTCGGCCCCGCCGACCGGGTGCTGCAGAAGACCTCGGTCAGCTTCGACGCGGCGGGCTGGGAGTTCTTCGCCCCGCTGGCCAGTGGCGGCACCGTGGTGCTGGCCCCGGACGGGGCGCACCGCGACCCGGCCGCCCTCGTCGCCGCCGTCGCCCGGCACCGGATCACCGTCCTGCAGGGCGTGCCGTCGGTGTTCGGGCTGCTGGTCGACCAGCCCGGCTGGGCCGGGTGCACCAGCCTGCGGCTGGTCTTCTCGGCCGGCGAACCGTTGCACGCCGAACTGTGCCGGCGGTTGGCCGTCACCCCCGAGGTGCGGGTGTGG
Source organism: Micromonospora sp. NPDC023814 (assembly GCF_040639595.1). Lineage (NCBI taxonomy): Bacteria > Bacillati > Actinomycetota > Actinomycetes > Micromonosporales > Micromonosporaceae > Micromonospora > Micromonospora sp. NPDC023814. Next base: position 9,349 of record NZ_JBFAAF010000011.1, on the reverse strand, counting down.
AACACCTACGGCCCCACCGAGTGCGCCATCGACGTGACCGCCCACCCGGTCGACCCGGCGCAGCCGACCGGGCCGGTGCCGATCGGGCGCCCGCTGCCCAACGTCCGCGTCCAGGTGCTCGACGCCGACCGGCGGCCCGTGCCGGTGGGCGTGGTCGGCGAACTCTACGTCGGCGGGGCCAACCTCGGCCGGGGCTACCTCAACCGGCCGGACCTGACCGCCGAGCGGTTCGTGCCGGACGAGTACGGGCCGCCGGGCGCCCGCCTCTACCGCACCGGCGACCAGGTCCGCTGGCGCGGCGACCGGACCCTGGAGTTCGTCGGGCGGGTCGACCACCAGCTGAAGGTCAACGGCCTCCGGATCGAACCGGCCGAGGTGGAGGCGGTGCTCGCCGCCCACCCGGACGTCCGGGCGGCGGTGGTGGTGGGACACACCGACCCGGCCGGCCGGCGGCAGCTCGCCGCGTACGTCGCCGGCCGGCGACCGCTCACCCCGGCGGAGCTGCGGGCCCACTGCGTCGGCCGGCTGCCTGAGGCGCTGGTGCCCGCCGTGTTCCAGCCCGTGGCGGAGTTTCCGCTCACCGCCAGCGGCAAGATCGACCGGTCCGCGCTGCCGGCGATCGACCCCCTCGACCGGCCGGCGGTACGCCCGCCGCGCACCGCCGCCGAACGCACCGTCGCCGCGGTCTGGAGCGACCTGCTCGGCGTCGACGAGGTGGGCCTCGACGACGACTTCTACCAGCTCGGCGGCTCCTCGCTGGTGACGCTGCGGCTGGAGAGCCGGCTCAGCGAGGCCGCCGGCGGCACGGTGGCGCTGCGCGACCTGCTCGCCGCGACCACCGTGGCCACGCAGGCTCGGCTGGTGGAGACGGCCAGGCCCGCCGCCGCGCCCGTGCTCCCGGTGGGACGCGACCGGCCCCTGCCGCTCTCGGCCGCCCAGCACCGGCTCTGGATGCTCGACCAGCTCGACCCGGGCAGCAAGGAGTGGGTCGTCCCCCTCCACGTGCGGCTGCCCGCCACCGTCCACCCCGACCACGTCCGGGCGGCCCTGCGCGCGCTCGAGGCGCGGCACGAGCCGCTGCGCACCCGCTACCTGGTCGTCGACGGCGTGGCCCGGCAGCAGGTCGTGCCGCCGGGGGAGGTCGCCCTCCAGGTGCGCGACGTCAGCCGCGGCGGGCTCCCCGAGCTGGTCGCCGCGCAGCTCGGCCGGGGCTTCGACCTGGGCACCGGACCACTGTGGCGGGCCGGGCTGGCCACCGCCGCCGGCCAGGACCACCTGCTGGTGCTGGCCGTGCACCACATCGCCTCCGACGCCGGCACCGCCCTCGTCCTCGAACGGGACCTGCGCGAACTGTGCCGCGCCGCCGCCGAGGGACGCCCGGCGGACCTGCCGGAGCTGCCTGTGCAGTACGCCGACTACGCGGTCTGGCAACACCGGCAGCTCACCGACGAGGTCGTCGGGCGGGAGCTGGCGTACTGGCGGGAGGCGCTGGCCGGGCTGCCCGAGCTGACGCTGCCGCTGGACCGGCCACGCCCGACCGAGCGGGACGCGCAGGGCGCGATGCTCGGCTTCACCGTACCGGCGGACGTCGCCGGCGCCCTGACCGAGCTGGGCCGGCGCTGCGCGGCCACCCCGTTCGCCACCCTGCTGACCGGCTTCGCCACCCTGCTCGCCCGCTACACCGGGCAGTGGGACGTGCCGGTCGGCACGCCCACCTCCGGGCACCGGCCGCCCGAGGTCGCCCAGACCGCCGGCATCTTCCTCAACCCGGTGGTGCTGCGCTGCCCGCTGGACCCGGCGTCCACCTTCGCGCAGGCGGTCCGGGAGGTACGCGCCCGGGCCGCCGCCGCCCTGGCCCACCAGGACCTGCCCTTCGACCGCGTGGTGGACGAGCTGGTCGGCGAGCGGGACCTCGCCCGCACCCCGCTCTACCAGGCGATGCTGAACTACCAGGAGGGTGGGATCACCGGCCGGGTGGCCGACGACCCGCACGCGGTCGACGCGCTGCGGCAGGCGTCCACCGTGGCCAAGACCGACCTGACCGTGCACCTCTGGCCGCAACCGGACGGCTCGCTCGCCGGAGCCGTGGAGTACGCCACCGCCCTGTTCGACGAGTCCACCGCGCGGCGCCTGGCCGACCACTTCGTCCGGCTGCTGCGCGCCGCCGCCGACCGGCCGGACGCCCGCCTCGACGAGCTCGACCCGTTCTCGGCCGAGGAGCGGCACCGGCTGCTGCACGGGTGGAACGGGCCGACCGTGCCCCGCCCGGCCACCACCGTGGCCGACCTGTTCGAGGCACGCCGCACGGCGAACCCGCAGGCCGTGGCGCTGCGGCACGCCGGGGCGAGCACCAGCTACGCCGACTTGGACGGCCGGGCCAACCAGTTCGCCAACCACCTGCGCCGGACGGGCGTCGCGCCGGGCGCGGCCGTCGCCGTGCTGCTGGACCGGGGGCCGGACCTGGTCGCCGCGATCCTCGGGTGCTGGAAGGCGGGCGCCGCCTGCGTCCCGCTCGACCCCTCGTACCCGGCGGAGCGGATCGGCTACATGCTCGACACGGCCGGCGTCGGTCTCGCCGTCACCGCCTCGCGGTACGCCGACCGGTTCGTGGTGCCCAGCCTCCAGGTGGACACCCACCGGCTGATGGTCAGCGCCGAACCGACCACCGCGCCGCCCCGCGACCTCGACCCGGCGCAGCCGGCGTACGTGCTGTTCACCTCCGGGTCGACCGGCCGGCCCAAGGGCGTGCTGCTCTCCCACGCCGCGGTGACGAACTTCCTGGCCTGCGCCACGGAGACCGAGGCGCTCGGCGACCGGGGCGGCCGCCCGGCCGGGGGCGGGGCGCCGCTGTTCTCCACGATCGCCTTCGACCTGTCGATCTCCAACCTCTGGGGGCCGCTGGTGGCCGGGCAGCCGGTGACGCTGCTCCCGCCGGAGTTCGACCTCACCGGGCTCGGCGCGCTGCTGCTGGCCGCCGGGCCGTACGACCGGTTCATCATGACGCCTCCGCACCTGGAACTGCTCGCCACGCAGGTCGACGCCGCGCAGGCGCAGCGGCTGGCCGGCCAGCTCTGGGTGGCCGGCGGGGTGCTGCGCCGGGCGGTGGCGAACCGGTGGCGGGACCTGCTCGGCCCGGCCGGCCTGATCAACACGTACGGCCCCACCGAGACCACCGTGATCATGTCGGCGTACCCGGTCGTGGAGCCGCAGACCAGCGAGATCGTGCCGATCGGCCGGCCGATGGCGAACACCGTGGTGCGGATCCTGGACGACGCGATGCGGCTGCTGCCGGTCGGCGCGGTCGGCGAGCTGTACATCGGCGGGGCGTGCCTGGCCACCGGCTACGCCGGCCGGCCGGAACTGACCGCCGACCGCTTCGTCCCCGACCCGTTCGGCCCGCCGGGCTCCCGGCTCTACCGCAGCGGCGACCTGGGCCGCTGGCTGCCCGACGGCACGATGGCCTTCGTCGGCCGGGTGGACGACCAGGTCAAGGTCCGCGGCTACCGGATCGAGCCCGGCGAGGTCAGCGCCGTCGTCGCCCAGCACCCGGGCGTACGCGACTGCGTGGTCCTCGCCCACCAGGACCGGCTGGTCGCCTTCTACTGCGGCGAGGCCACCGACCTGCCCGCGCACTGCACCCGGCAACTGCCCGAATTCATGGTGCCCAGCCTGTTCGTGCCGCTGGAGCGGATCCCGCTCAACGCCAACGGCAAGGTCGACCGGGACGCCCTGCGCGGCCGGCTCGACGCGGCGCTCGCCGACGGCACCGCCGACGCCACCGAATTCGTCGCCCCGCAGACCGTGGCCGAGAAGCGGATCGCCGCGATCTGGGCGGAGCTGCTGGACGCGCGGATCGGCGCCACCCACAACTTCTTCCTCCTCGGCGGGCACTCGGTGCTTGCCGCCCGGCTGATCGCCGCCCTCCAGGAGGAGTTCGATCTCGACCTGCCGATCCGCCTGGTGTTCGAGCACCCCACGGTGCACGCCCAGGCGATCGCCATCGAAGACCTGATCCGGGCCGAGGTCGACGCGCTGGACGACGCCGACCTGACCCACGACCTGTCGCGATCCGAGGAGTACCCGGCATGACCAGCACCGCCAACGAGCCGAACCTGCGTGAAGAACTCGTCCAGCGCCGGCTGGCCGGCCGTCGTACGGGTCGCCGGGACCGGATCCCGACCGCCGACCGGTCGGGGGACCTGCCGCTGTCCCACGGCCAGCAGCAGATGTGGTTCCTCAACCGGATGGACCCCACCAGCGGGGAGTTCCTGGTCTCCTCGGCGCTGCGGCTGCGCGGCCGACTCGACGGGGCCGCGCTGGGCCGCGCCCTCGACGCCCTGGTCGCCCGGCACGAGATCCTGCGCACCCGCTACGCCCTCGCCGGCACACAGCCGGTGCAGGTGATCGACCCGCCCGCCCCGCGCGACCTGCCGGTGGTGGACCTGACCGACCGGCCCGCCGCCGACCGCGAGGCCACCGCCGCCGCGCTGCTGGCCGAGACCGCGGCCACCGGCTTCGACCTGGCGCGGGACTGGCCGGTCCGGGCCGTGCTGGTCCGGCTGGACACCGACGAGCACGTCCTCGCCCTGGTGCTGCACCACATCGCCTGCGACGCGCCCTCCCTGGCGGTGCTCACCGGCGAACTGGCCGAGCTGTACGCCGCCTTCCACGCCGGCGCCGAGCCCCGGCTGCCGGAGCCCGCCGTGCAGTTCGCCGACTTCGCCGCCTGGCAACGCGGCCGGCTGCGTGACGAGCGGGTGGCCCGGTCGATCGACTACTGGCGGGACCAGCTCGCCGGGCTGACCCCGGTGGAACTGCCGGCCGACCGGACCCGGCCGAAGAGCCGGGACTGGCGCGGCTCCTCGGTGCCGTTCGCGCTGACCGCCGACCTCTCCGCCGCGCTGCGCGGCCTCGCCCGCGACACCGGCACCACCGTCTTCGTCACTCTGCTCAGCGCCTTCCAGGCGCTGCTGTCGCGCTACACCGGCCGGACCGACCTGGCCGTGGGCACGGTGTCGTCCGCGCGGACCCGCTCGGAGCTGCGCAACCTGGTCGGCTACGGCATCGACAACCTGGTCCTGCGTGGCCGGTGGAGCGGCGACCTGTCGTTCGCCGGCCTGCTGGAGCTGAACCGGGCCACCGTGCTGGACGCCTTCGACCACGCCGACGCCCCGTTCGCGCTCCTGGTCGACGAGCTGGAACCCGAGCGGGACCTCTCCCGCACCCCGCTCTACCAGGTCGCCTTCACCCTCCAGTCCGAGCCGCCGGCGACCCGCTGGCCCGGCGAGCTGGCCGTGGAGCCGGTCGAGCTGCCGCTGCGCTCGTCCAAGGTGGACCTCACCCTGCACGTGCTGGAGGGCGCCGACGGTCGGCTGCGCGGCCGCTTCGAGTACGCCACCGCCCTGTTCGACCGCGCCACCGTCGAGCGGGCCGCCGACCACCTGGTCCGGCTGCTCGACCACGTGGCGACCGACCCGCTGGCCCGTCTCTCCGAACTGGCCATCCTCGGCGACGCCGAGCTGGCGCTGGTGACCCGGGGCCCGGCCACGAACGACCCCGTCACCGGCACCGTACACGGCCGGTTCGAGGCGGCCGCGACGGCCCACCCGGACGCGGCGGCGCTTACCGTCGCCGACACCACCCTCAGCTACGCCGAGCTGAACGCCGCCGCCAACCGGCTCGCCCACTGGCTGCGCGCCCACGGCGCCGGCCCGGAGCGGCTGGTCGGGGTCCACCTGGACCACGGGCCCGACCTGGTGCCGGCCCTGCTCGGCGTGCTCAAGTCAGGCGCGGCGTACCTGCCGCTCGACCCGGCCTCGCCGGCCGACCGGCTCGACTTCATGATCGCCAACGCGGGCGCGGAGATCGTGCTGACCAGCACTGCTCAGCGGGACCGGTTCGCCGGCTTCGACGGGACCGTGGTGCTGCTGGACGACCCCGGCTTCGCCGCCGAGCTGGCCGCCCAGCCCGCCACCGACCCTGCCGTGGCCGCGGACGTGGACAACCTCTGCTACGTCATCTACACCTCGGGCTCCACCGGCCGCCCCAAGGGGGTCGCGGTGGCGCACCGGCAGGTGCTGCGCCTGCTCACCGTCACCGCCGACGACTACCGGTTCGGTCCGCACGACGTGTGGGCGCTGCTGCACTCGTACGCCTTCGACGTCTCGGTCTGGGAGATCTGGGGCTGCCTGCTGCACGGCGGCCGGCTCCTGGTGGTGCCCCGCGCGGTGATCCGCTCGCCGCAGGAGCTGCTCGACCAGCTGGTCGCGCATCGGGTCACGGTGCTCAGCCAGACGCCCTCGGCGTTCCGCGCCCTGGTCCGCCTGGCCGCCGACGGCGACCCCCGGGTGGACCGGCTCGCCCTGCGGGTGGTTACCTTCGGCGGCGAGAAGCTGGAGTTCGCCGAGCTGACGCCCTGGGTGGCCCGCCGCGGCCTGGACGCGCCGCGACTGATCAACATGTACGGGATCACCGAGACCACCGTGCACACCACGTACCACCGGGTCACCGCCGACGAGGTCGGCGGCTCGGCCAACCCGATCGGCGCGCCGCTGTCGGACCTGACGGTCCACCTGCTCGACGCCGACGGCCGGCCGGTGCCGGTCGGCGTGCCCGGCGAGATCCACGTGGGCGGCCCGGGGGTGGCCCGGGGCTACCTCGGCCGCCCCGAGCTGACCGCGCAGCGGTTCGTGCCGGACCCGTGGGGGCCGCCCGGGTCGCGGCTGTACCGCAGCGGCGACCTGGCCCGGCGGCGCGCCGACGGGCGACTGGAGTTCATCGGCCGCATCGACCACCAGGTCAAGATCCGCGGCTACCGGGTCGAGCTGGGCGAGATCGAGGCCGCGCTGACCGCCCTGCCCGGCGTCCGGGACGCGGTGGTGGTGCTGCGGGAGGACAATCCGGGCGACCGGCGGTTGACGGCGTACCTGGTGGCCGGCGACGACCCGATGCTGCTGCGCCCGTCGCAGCTGCGCGCGGCGCTGGGCCGGACGCTGCCCGAGTACATGATCCCATCGGCCTTCGTGCCGCTGGCCCGGATCCCGCTGACCAACAACGGCAAGCTCGACCGGGCCGCGCTGCCCGCCCCGGACCGGTCGGTGGCCGCCGTCGAGCGGCCGTACGTGGCCCCGCGCACCACCGTGGAGCAGCAGCTCGCCGACATCTGGACCGCCACGCTCGGGCTGGACCGGGTCGGCGTGCAGGACGGCTTTTTCGACCTCGGCGGCGACTCCATCCGCGCCGTGGCGCTGGCCGGCGCGCTGCGCGACGCGCACTTCGACGTGGAGGTCCGGGACATCTTCGAGCGGCGTACCGTCGCCGAGTTGGCCGAACTGCTCACCGCCCGGCCCGCCGCCGAGCCGGAGCCGACGGTCACGCCGTTCGCGCTGGTCGGCGACGCCGACCGCGCCGCGCTGCCCGCCGGCGTGGTGGACGCCTACCCGTGCACCCAGGGACAGCTCGGCATGCTCGTCGAGCTGCTGGCCGACACCGAGCAGAACCACTACCACAACGTGACCAGCTACCGGGTGCGTGACGAGGGGGAGTTCTCCCTGGACGCGCTGCGCGCCGCCGCGGCGCTGCTGGTGCGGCGGCACGAGGTGCTGCGGACCTCGTTCGACCTGACCGGCTACTCCGTGCCGATGCAGCTGGTGCACGCCACCGCCGAGCTGGCCGTCACCCACGACCGCAGCCTCGCCACCGACCGGGCCGAGCTGGAACGGGAACTGCACGACTTCATTGCCGTCGAGCGGACCCGACTGTTCGACCTGGACCACCCGTCGCTGCTGCGGCTGCACGCCCGGACCTGCCCGGACGGCAGCTGGTGGCTGACCCTCACCGAGTGCCACCCGATCCTGGACGGGTGGAGCTACCACTCGCTGATCATGGAGCTGGTCCGCGACTACCGGCGGATCCGCGCCGGTGAGCCGGTGCCGCCGCGACCGACTCCCTCGGTGCGCTTCGCCGACGCGGTCGCCGCCGAGCGGCGGTCGGTGACCGGCGACGCGGACCGCGAGTTCTGGCACCGCGCGCTGGCTGGCCGGACCCGGCACGAGCTGCCCACCGGCTGGGGCGACCCGGACGCGCCGGAGGGGGCCAAGCACGAGCGCTGGGTGCCGGTGCAGGACCTCGAACCCGCGCTGCGCGGCCTGGCCCGGCGCCTCGGCGTGCCGTTCAAGTCGGTGATGCTGGCCGCACACCTGAAGGTGATGAGCCAGCTCAGCGCCGCCGGACGGTTCTACACCGGCCTGGTCTGCAACATCCGGCCCGAGGTGGCCGGCGCCGACCGGGTGTACGGCATGCACCTCAACACCGTGCCGGTCGGCTACGACGGATCGGCCGCCACCTGGGCGGAGCTGATCCGGCGGACCTTCGAGGCCGAGCTGGAGCTGTGGCCGCACCGGCGCTACCCGCTGTCGACCCTGCAACGGGAGATCGGCGAGGACGCCCGCATGCTCGACGTGCGGTTCAGCTACCACGACTTCCACCAGATCGACGCTGCCGACATCGACTACGCCGAGTCGATCGACGACAGCCCCACCGAGTTCCCGCTCGGCGTGTTCAGCCGGCTCGGCTTCCTCACCCTCCAGGCCAGCCGCCGGCACGTCGGCCAGGACGCCCTGCGCCGCCTCGGTGGCATGTTCCGGGCGGTGTTGGAGGCGATGGTCGCGGATCCGGACGGGGACGCGCGGGTGGTGTGTCTGTCGGCGGACGAGGTGCCGGTGGTGCTGGCCGACGACGTGGACTCGGTGGAGCCGGTGTCGGGTTCGGTGTTGGGTTGGTTCGAGGAGCAGGTGGTTCGGGTGCCGTCGGCCGAGGCGGTCAACGGTGTGGGGTTCGCGGAGTTGGATGCGCGGGCGGCGGGGTTGGCGGCGTGGTTGGGGTCGTCGGGTGTCGGTCGCGGTGCGGTGGTGGGGGTGTTGCTGGATCGGGGGCCGGATCTGGTCGCGGCGATGCTGGCGGTGTGGAAGGCGGGGGCGGCGTACGTGCCGGTGGACCCGTCCTATCCGGCCGGCCGGGTGGAGGCGATGCTGGCCGACGCGGGTGCGGTCCGGGTGCTGACGTCGGCGCGGTACGCCGACCGGTTCACGGCCGGCGTCGAGGTGCTGGCCGTGGAGCAGGTCCCGCCGGCCGGGGAGCTGCCGCCGTCGGTGCCGCCGACGGTGGATCTGGATGATCTGGCGTATGTGATCTTCACGTCGGGGTCGACGGGTCGGCCGAAGGGTGTGCAGGTCACGCATCGGGGGTTGGCGAATCATGTGCGGTGGGCGGCGTCGGTGTTGGCGGGTCGTGGCGGTGGTGGGTCGTCGGTGTTCTCGTCGGTGGCGTTCGATTTGCAGGTGCCGAACCT